>CAJXPE010000010.1 GCA_913057965.1 uncultured Marixanthomonas sp.
ATCTACACGTAAGGAGTCGTCGGCAGCGTCAGATGTGTATAAGAGACAGACTCCACAGCGCCCGCAAGGAAATATTTATATACCCAAAACATAATGGCAGCGAGAATACTTAAGTTTCCTATGCCACGAAGGCCGGCAACATCTAATACAAACCCTGCGATTAATAAAATGGCACCTACACCTGCTAAAATTAAGCTCCAACGAACCAATTTCTTTTTAGTCAAGGACTCTTCTTCAGTTTCCATGAATTTTGAAGTAAGCATGGAGTTGATAATCAATGCTACAAACAATGAGGAACTCAATACTACGGAAAGCGTAATAGGGAAGTAAATCATAAACTTACCAATAAGTCCCGGCCATAATCCTAACGGGAAAAAAGCAGCCAAAGTTGTCGCCGTTGAAGCAATAATTGGCCAAGCAATTTCGCCCATTCCTTGTTTTGCAGCTTGCTTTCTAGGCATTCCTTCACTCATTAAAGAGTACACGTTCTCTACCACCACAATACCGTTATCTACTAGCATACCTAGACCCATGACGAGACCGAAAAGGACCATCGTGTTTAAGGTAAACCCAAAGGAGGATAGAATAAATAATGATAGTAACATCGATAGTGGGATTGCAAACCCAACGAATAATGCATTTCTGAATCCTAAAAAGAACATTAATACTATAACAACCAGAATTACCCCGAAAATGATATTATTTACAAGATCGTCAACTTGGTTTTGGGTTTTTATAGATTGATCGTTTGTTAATGATATATGAAGCCCTTCGGGTAAATAATTTTCCTGTTCGGTTTCAATTATTTCCTTAATGTTTTCAACCGCTTCAATCATGTTTTTTCCGGCACGCTTTTTAACATCAAGCATCACAACCGGGTTATTGTATTCGCGGGCAAACGTAGTAGGGTCTTCTTCTTTAAATTTTATAGAAGCAATATCTTTCAGAAAAATATTTCCTCCATCTCTTTTTACTACGATATTCTCTAGCTCTTTCGGGTTTTCTATCTCTCCAAGAATACGGATGTTTTTTTCAACGCCATTGCTAATTACATTTCCACCGGAAATCGTATTGTTTTCCCCTCGTACGGCATTGATAATATCGTTAAAGCTTACTTTTGAAGCGGTCATTTTATAAATGTCCACACCAATTTCTACTTCTTTGTCTTCCACACCACGAATCGTTGCTTCTTTTATAGGTGCAAGCAATTCAATCTTGTCTTGAAGATACTCAGCGTAATCTTTTAACTGTTGTACTGGATAGTCGCCCGTTAAATTAATGTTTAGAATGGGCTGTTCTTCTGAAAGGTTTAAATCAAAAACATTGGGTTCAACTTTAGCACCGTTATCTAGTGTGGGCCACGTGGTTTCCGCCTTAACTTGATCTACTTTGTCTTTTACCTGCTGTTTTGCATTTGGAATGGCAACATCTTCTTCAAACTCAATGATCACCATGGAATAATCTTGAAGGGTAGTTGAGGTTATTTCTCGAACGCCACCAATATTATTAAATTCTTCCTCAAGGGGTTCGGTGATAAATTTTTCAACATCTTCCGCTGAATTTCCTGGGTTAATGGAACTGACATAAATCTTTGTTTCCACAATTTCTGGAAACGATTCCCGCGGCATGGTGTAGTATGAAAATACACCTAAAAATAAGATGATAGCGATGATAACATACACCGTCATTTTATTGTCAATGGCCCAGGAGGATATACTAAATTCTTTATATGTGTTCTTGCTCATAGTGCAATAGGTTGTTTAGTTTTTGGTAGTTACTTTCTGGCCGTCCCGGACGCTTTTCGCACCTTCTACGATAACAATCTCTCCATCTTTCAATCCGCTTTTCACTTCGGTTTTATTGTTATAGGTAAGTCCGGTTTCAACTATTACTCGTTTCGCTGTTCCAGTAGAATCTGTTACAGGTTCGTAAACAAAAGCAATGGTTTCTCCTTTTGAATTTTCTTGAAGAATACTCTCTGGGATAGTAATTGAACTATCGTTTGTATAATCGTTTACTTGCACCGTAGCAATCAAGTTAGGTTTTACTTTTTCATCTTTGTTTGGGATGGCTATTTTTACATCAAACGTTCGGTTGTCTGGATTTATATAATTTCCTACTTGTCTCACAGTCCCTTCATACTCTTCGCCAATAGAAGAAAGACGAACATTCACTTCGGTACCTTTTTTAATACTGTTTAAGTAATTTTCTGGCAAAGAGGCTTTAACATACATGTCGCTTAAGTTAACTATACGTATCACTTCAGTCTGTCCTTGATTTACCACTTGGCCTTGTTCGGCGATAACATTGTCCACTACACCTGAAAAAGGAGCTGTAATCATTGTTTTTCCTAATTGCGATCGAATTTGTTGTGCTGCTTTATCGGCGGCTTCGTAATTGGCTTTCGCTTCTAAAAATTGAATTTCTGAACCAATTTTCTGATCCCATAATCGCTTTTGACGTTCAAAAGTTGTTTTGGCCAATGCAACTTGTGTTTCTTGTTGTGCCAATTGACTGGAAAGTCCGCCGTCATCAATTTTTGCAAGTCTTTGTCCTTTTGAAACACGCTGGCCTTCCTTTACATATACATTGGTTAGAATTCCTGAAAATTCTGGGTAAATAATGATGTTTTGATCGGTTTCCACGTTCCCTTGTACTTCAACAAAATGTTTAAAAACCGTATCATGTAGCTTTTGTGTACTCACTAAAAGCGCACGATCGTGCTTTTCTTCTTTTTCAATAAACGTGTTGAGTTTATCTATTTTAGCTTTCAGTTCTGTTTGTTGTGCTGAAAGGTCCGCTTTTTTAGCTTTTATTTCAGAAAGATCGCCTTTGTCTAAAAGAGAATCTACAGATTCTTCTTTGCCACCACAGGAGGCTACTGTAATTGTGATTAGTAAGAGATATATAAACTTTTTCATAATTGTATGGATTGCGGTGTTTTTAGTTGTCTTTTGTTTCAGGGTATTTTGTCGTGTCCAATAGAGTTTCAAGTTCTGCTTTGGTGTTTATCACATCCAGCATTGCTTGTAAATAATCTTGTTGTGCTTGAAAAAGTTGCTGTTGTGCTTCGCTTAACTCGAAACTGGTTGCAATTCCTTCAAAAAATTTGATGCTGTTTTTATTTTCAATGCGCTCTGCTAATTCTAAGTTACGCTTTTTGTTTTCGTAATTTTCTAGTGCAAATTGATAGTCATTCCGAGCGTTTGCAATTTCCAATTTAACTTGATTTCGGGTCTGTTCCAATTCTAATTTTGCTTGCTCAAAAGCTATTTGTTTTTGAGCTGTTTTAGCACTTCGCATACCACTACTGAAAATAGGAATACTTAACTGAATACCAAGAACCGATTGATCAAAATACCTTTGGTTGTCATTGAAAAAGGTAAACGAATCGCTGTTTCCTTGCGCACCATAGTTTACAAAACCCGATAGCGTAGGTAAGGCTTTACTTTTTTCAAGTTTCACTTCTACTTCTGAGAGGTTTGTTTGGTCTTCTGCAATTCGGTAATCTATATTTTCTTCAACATTTATTTCTTTGGAAAGTAATAGTAAGTTGAAATTATCCTTACTTAATTCATCTAAATCGTCTGTCACGATAACCTCTTCTTCCACTGGAATGCCCATTGTTACTTTTAGCATATCGTACGCAATCGATTGCATACGTATAGAGTTGTTGAGGTTGGTTTCTAAATTTAGAAGCGTAATTTCTAATTGTTCTGCATCTTCTTCTTCGGCCAATCCGTTTTCGAAAATTTTCCGGGTATCGCTTAGGTTTTTTTCAACGGTAGCAACGTTTTTCTTTAAAATTTCAACACTTTCGGTAGCTAATAGTACATTTCCGTAGGCATCGGTAATGGCTTTTTTAACTTCTAAATCTGTTTTTACTTTTGCGTTTTCTGAAATTTGCAATAACGTTTTTGCAGATTGAATCCCGACAATATAGGAGCCATCAAAAATTAATTGATTCCAAGTTGCCGTTGCAATTAAACTTTGTTTTGTTCCAAAAGTTACGGGTACAAATGTACCAGGTTGTCCGCCCGCAACTTCTCCAGGTATTAAGGTTACTGGTTGTACAAGGTTGTTGGTGTAGCTAGCTTCACCACTTATTTGCGGAAGTCCTTGTGCAATTATTTCCCATTTTTGTTTTAGGGCAATCGCGACATCTTTTTTGGCTATACGAGAGTTATATCCATTATCAAGTCCATACTGTATAGCTTCTTCTAAAGTGAACGTTCGCTTTTCAACACGAGTTGAATCTTGTGCGTTCACCAAAAAGGCACAGAGGAAAAAGGCAATTAAAAAAATATGTTTCTTCATTAATTTGAATTCTCGTTAATAAATTTATTGAGTGTTTGTAATCCTTTAGGCGTTACAATTCCACGTAAGTGATATTCTAAATAGTCCTCCATTAATTTAATCTTTGAAAATCGAGATACAGGAAAAAGAGACTCGTCATTAATACTATCAATACCAGAAAAATAGAGGTTTGAAATAAAATCAACATCAATGTTTTTTCTGTAAACCCCCTTTTCGACACCTCGTCTTAAGTTTTCTACCGTACATTCGGCCATATTCTCGTACTTTTTAGACTTGATCATGGTGTAGATTTCGGGATAGTATTTCTGAAGTTGATATTGAGGTGACGATTTTTCGTTTTTTAATTGAAGCATGACAAACTTTTTAATTTCATATAGCTCTTCAATTGGGTCTTTCTTTTCTAATTGTATGCTGTCTATACCACAAGAAATACCTTCAAAAACCCTTAATACCGATTCCTTAACAAGTTCTGTCTTGTTTTTAAAATGCGTGTATATGGTTTTTTTAGAAATGCCCATTTCATTGGATATATCATCCATTGTAACACTTTTAAAACCAAGTGACAGGAACATTTCGGCTGCTTTTATAGTAATCTTTTCTTTCATATTTCGGCACAAAGATAGATAAAGGAAACTTTAGGAACAAAAAAAGTTTCCAAAGTTTTACTATAATTTAACATTGTCATGCCTTTTTAAAAGAGGGTTTATTTTTTTTAGTTTTTAGGCACCCGTTTATTCGGCAACTTGTATTTTAGCGGCAAATTTTTAGCATCATGGAATTACTCAAAAAATATAACGCTGCACTTACCGAAGAATTGAAAAAAACGGTACAGACAAAAGAACCTGAGCAGTTATATGAGCCTATTCAATATATTGTAAATATTGGAGGTAAACGGTTGCGACCTATCCTTACCTTGCTAACGTGTGATTTTTTTGGTGCAGATTTTAAAAAAGCCATGCCCGCTGCATTGGCTATTGAGTTGTTTCATAATTTTTCACTGATTCATGATGATATAATGGACAATGCGCCATTACGCCGAGGTCAAGAAACGGTTCATGAAAAATGGGATATTAACACTGGGATTCTTTCCGGTGATGCGATGTTGATCTTAGCCTATCAATACTTTGAAGAATATGAATCGGCACTTTTTAGAGAGTTAGCAGTTCTCTTTAGCAAAACAGCTATTCAAGTTTGCGAAGGACAACAATACGATGTGGATTTTGAAGATCGCGACGATGTAACCATTGAAGAATACATTAAAATGATTGATTATAAAACGGCTGTTTTGTTGGGCGCTGCTATGAAAATGGGAGCAATTGTTGCAGGTGCTTCTGAAAGTTGTAAAGAGAACATGTATAAGTTCGGAAGAAACTTAGGGATTGCGTTTCAATTACAAGATGATTATTTAGATGTGTTTGGAGATCCAGAATCGTTTGGAAAGCAAGTAGGGGGTGATATTATAGAAAATAAAAAAACCTTTTTATATTTAACAGCTCTCAGTAAAGGTGAAACTACACAAGCTGAGGAGTTAGAGCATTTGTATACCATTAACCCGAGAGAGCCTGCGGGTAAAATTGAAACGGTAACACGTATTTTTAAAAATTCTGGTGCTGCGGAAGCTACTCAAGTAGAAATATCGAAATACACCAATAAAGCAAATGAGCTATTAGAACAGATTAAAATTTCAGAAGAAAAGAAAACAGAACTTCGGGAATTTGCCAAATGGTTAATGAAGCGAACATTCTAAAAGCTTAGAAATAAAAACGGACAAAAGGAGCCCAAGCGGTGGTATAAATATCTTCTTCATCTTTAAATAGTACATTGTACCGAACACCAATGGTTATGTTTCCGTTTCTGTAGCCAACACCTGTAAAAAGGGCTGTGTTCCAAAAATCATCTTCAAAATTGCCCCCTTCCAATTCAATCGTTTGGTTTACGCGAAGTTGTTCCAGTTCGGCAGAAAGTTGAATTTCAGGAATGGGATTAAAGAGCGTAATTAAACTAGCACCATATAATGTTGTGTTAAAATTATTCCCCGATTGATAGCTAAACTGTAAAGCTGGCCCCATACTGAAATAGCGATTAAAATCATAAACAGCACTCGGTGAAATTGTTCCGCTGAAATAGCCATTTCCAAAACCAATACCCAGGCCACCACCAAAACGAACATGGTCCCAAAAACTGTTTTCAGGCTGTGCCTGCACGCCAATTTGACCAAAACTTAGAGCTGGAAAAAGGAAAAATAAAATAATAAAAGGGATAAACAGGCACTTTTTCATTAGGAAAGATTTAAGATTTACAGCGGTATAAATATACGTATTACAATCGCCTATTTATTGTAAATGTTGTATTTTTGTACTGTTTTACAATAAGAAACCCTTGTATTCCAATTATGGATAGATATTCTTTTCTAAATGCGGTACACCCTTCGTACATCGCAGAACTTTACGACAAATACTTACAATATCCAGATAGTGTAGAACCCAGTTGGCGCGCTTTTTTCCAAGGTTTTGACTTTGGTATTGAAAACGATTCGCTGGAGGCACTTGGTGTTGAACGAAACGGTGAGATACCTGAAAGCTACTTTAAAGAGTTTCAGGTTATCAAATTAATTGACGGGTATCGGTCGCGAGGACATTTGTTTACAAAAACCAATCCGGTACGCGAACGAAGAAAATACACCCCTAAACTTGATATTGAAAATTTTGGCTTGTCACAAGATGATTTGCAAACTTCTTTTAAAGCAGGGGAAATACTTGGTATTGGTGAAACGACACTTGAAAAAATTATCAATCACCTAAATAAAATCTACTGTGATTCTATCGGGATTGAATATATGTATATCCGGAAACCGGAAGAAATTAAGTGGATTCAGGATAAGTTGAATATTAATGAAAATCAACCAAAATTTTCAGAAGACAAAAAGAAAACTATTCTTAAAAAACTAAACGAAGCCGTTGCTTTTGAAAGCTTTTTGCATACCAAATATGTGGGGCAAAAACGCTTTTCACTAGAAGGTGGAGAAAGCTTAATTCCCGGTTTAGATGCGTTAATTGAAGGTGCTGCAGAAAAGGGAGTTGAAGAGTTTGTTATGGGAATGGCCCACCGAGGTCGTTTAAGTACCTTGACCAACATTTTTGGTAAAAGTGCTAAAGACATCTTCAGCGAATTTGATGGGAAAGATTATGAACAAGTAATATTTGACGGTGACGTAAAATACCACTTGGGTTGGACTTCAAAACGAAAAACCGATAGCGGAAAAGAAATTAACCTTAATATAGCACCAAACCCATCACACCTTGAAACGGTTGGCGCTGTAGTGCAAGGTATTGCGCGTGCAAAACAAGATGATCACCACTTAGAGCATCCTGAAAAAGTACTACCTATTGTAGTGCACGGGGATGCTGCTATTGCGGGACAAGGTATTGTGTACGAAATTGTACAAATGGCGCAATTAGATGGTTACAAAACACAAGGAACCATTCATATTGTAGTAAATAACCAAGTTGGTTTTACCACGAATTATTTAGCGGGTCGTTCTTCAACCTATTGTACCGATGTAGCTAAGGTAACGCTTTCACCGGTTCTTCACGTAAATGCAGACGATGTAGAAGCTGTGGTGCACGCGATGCTTTTTGCGCTAGAATTCAGAATGCATTTTAAACATGATGTGTTTATCGATCTATTAGGGTACAGAAAATACGGTCATAACGAAGGGGATGAGCCTAAGTTTACGCAACCTAAATTATACAAAGCAATATCTAAACACGAAAACCCTCGTGATCTTTATTCTGAAAAGCTAATTAAAGAAGGTGTAATCGATAAAGACTACACGAAGAAATTAGAAGAAGAATACAAAAACAAATTAGAAGAAAATCTGGAAGATTCCCGTAAAGAAGAAAAAACGGAAATCAGTGCCATTATGCAAGAAGAATGGGAAGGTTTTACGTATGCGGAAGAAGACAAGATGATGGAAGAAGTAGATACTACTTTCGATCTTGATAAAATGACTGAAATAGCAGAGGTGATCACAAAGCTTCCGGAGGATAAAAAATTCATGCGGAAAGTAACCAAGCTCATCAAAGCACGAAACAAAATGTACTTTGAAGACAATAAGCTTGACTGGGCGATGGGTGAATTATTGGCGTATGGAACATTATTAGCAGAAGGGCACGACGTTCGTATTACAGGGCAAGATGTAGAAAGAGGTACTTTTTCACATAGACATGCCGTAATTAAAGCGGAAGAAAACGAAGAAGAAGTAGTGTTGCTGAACGAGTTAAATGATGAGCAAGCTCATTTTTATATTTATAACTCATTATTATCTGAATATGCGGTTGTTGGTTTTGATTATGGATATGCTATGGCGAGCCCAATTACGCTTTGTATTTGGGAGGCGCAGTTTGGTGACTTCAGTAATGGAGCCCAGATAATGATCGATCAATACATTTCGGCTGCAGAAGACAAATGGAAGCTGCAAAACGGATTGGTAATGTTGTTGCCGCACGGTTATGAAGGGCAAGGAGCGGAGCACTCTTCAGCAAGAATGGAGCGGTACTTACAGCTCTGTGCAAAGGACAATATGTTTGTAGCAGATTGTACCACGCCAGCAAACTTTTACCACTTGCTAAGAAGACAAATAAAAGTAAATTATCGTAAACCGTTAATTGTGTTTACGCCTAAAAGTTTGTTGCGTCATTCAAAAGTAGTTTCAACAAAAGAAGAATTAGCCAATGGGTCTTTCCAGATGGTTATTGACGATGCAGATGCAAAAGTTTCAAAAGTAAAAACGCTCGTGTTTTTGACTGGTAAATTTTATTACGATCTTTTAGAAGTAAGAGAAGAAGAAAAGCGTGATGATGTTGCGTTGGTTCGTGTAGAGCAATTGTTCCCCTTACCAACTGAACAGATGAAGAAACTGATGAAAAAATATAAAAATGCTAAAGATGTAGTTTGGGCACAAGAAGAGCCTAGAAATATGGGGGCTTACTCACATATATTAATGCATTTTGAAGAAGCACGCAACTTTAGGGTGTGTAGTCGAAAAATGTACGCAGCTCCTGCTTCAGGAAGCGGTGTACGTTCTAAGCAACGTCACCAACGCGTTATTGAAAGCGTATTTAACATTAATGAAAAATAATACTATTATATAATATCCGTAACAGGTAAATTAAATTACTATGGCATTAGAAATGAAAGTTCCCTCACCGGGAGAATCCATTACCGAAGTAGAAATAGCACAATGGCTGGTTGAAGATGGCGATTATGTGGAAAAAGATCAGGCCATTGCAGAAATTGACAGTGATAAAGCAACCTTAGAACTGCCTGCTGAAGCAAGCGGTGTCATTACTCGTAAAGCAGAAGAAGGCGATGCTGTTGCTGTGGGAGAAGTTGTTTGCTTAATCGACACCGAAGCTGAAAAGCCAGGGGGTTCAGATGATGATTCTGATAAAGAAAAAGAATCAAAAGATAAAAAAGAAGAAACGGAAGAGAAGGACAGCGATAAAGCTGATGCCAAAAAAGAAAAACCTTCAAAACCTTCTACACAGTCACAAGAGCAAGACAAAAAAACATACGCTACTGGAACACCATCTCCTTCTGCCAAGAAGATTATGGATGAAAAAGGTGTGGATGCTAAAGATGTTAAAGGCTCAGGTCGTGACGGTCGCATTACTAAAGACGATGCGGTAAAAGCAAATCCGTCCATGGGATCTCCTGGAACTGGAAGTAGAGGCACAGAGCGTAAAAAGCTTTCTATGCTTCGACGTAAAGTTGCAGAACGTCTAGTTTCAGCAAAAAATGAAACAGCGATGCTTACCACCTTTAACGAGGTTGATATGAGTCCTATTTTTGAGTTGCGTAAAAAATACAAAGAAGACTTTAAAGAAAAGCACGGTGTAAGTTTAGGATTTATGTCTTTCTTTACTTTAGCGGTTGTTAGAGCGTTGGATATGTATCCAGATGTTAACTCAATGATAGATGGTGATTATCAAATAAAATATGACAACAAAGACATTTCTATAGCGGTTTCTGGTCCTAAAGGATTGATGGTGCCGGTTATTAGAAATGCAGAAAATTTAAGTTTTAGAGGCGTTGAAGCAGAAGTAAAGCGATTGGCAATTAGAGCTCGTGATGGTAAAATTACGGTAGATGAAATGACAGGCGGTACTTTTACTATTTCAAACGGGGGAGTATTTGGAAGCATGCTTTCAACTCCTATTATAAACCCACCTCAATCAGCTATTCTAGGAATGCATAATATTGTAGAACGTCCAATTGCAAGAGATGGAGCCATAGCCATTGCGCCAATTATGTACGTTGCACTGTCGTATGATCATAGAATAATTGATGGGAAAGAATCTGTAGGATTCTTGGTTGCTATTAAAGAAGCGCTCGAAAGTCCAGAAGAATTGTTAATGGACAACAATGTGAAAAAAGCATTAGAGCTTTAAAACTATAATAACATAACAGATATAAACTAAAAACACCCGGCTTTAACCGGGTGTTTTTTAATTAGTCAGTTGAAATATTAACATAAAAAATCAAGAAACAAAATAATTAACAATATTTAGCAACACAATTGAAATAACTATAAAAACTAAAAAGATAAAAATCCTCTTTTTAGTTTTTTCATTTTTGTTGTCATCTTTAAACACCTTGCTTTAAATTCAGTACGTAAATGTCAGAAAATAAATACAGTTTTGGAATACGTGGATACACGTAATTATCCTAAAAATGATGCTTTTACAGCATTTTATCATGATTTTCTTTGGCCCAAATAAGTAAGCTATTGGTTTTAGGTTCTAAATTTAGTTTACCAATTATATTGCTTCTATGTTTTTCAACAGTTCGGTGAGAGATAAAAAGAAGGGAAGCTATTTCCTTATTAGTTTTATCGTTTGCAATGAGTTTTAAAATCTTTTTTTCAGAAGGGGTTAACCCACTTAAGGAACTGTCTGAAAAAAGAATTCCATCGAGAAGCTCTTTTATTTTTGGACTGAAATATTTATCTCCTCTAGTAACCGTGTTAATACAATTTTCAATTTCTTCTAAGGCAAATTCCTTTAAAACGTACCCAAATATATTAAGCTCTTGTGCTTTAATGTAGAGTTCCTTTTCTTTATGTAAAGTAATAAGTACAATTTTAGTGGTGATAGAATTCTCTTTGCATTTTCTGGCTATTTCTATGCCAGACATATGTGGCATTTGTATGTCTAAAATGGCAATAGTAGGTTTTTCTTTTGCAATTAAATTGTAGGCTTCTCTTCCATCATGGGCACTGCTAATAATATTGTACTCTTTTTCCAATAAAAAATCATTCAACCCTTTTAATAAAAGGGGGTGATCGTCTGCTGTTACAATGGTTTGGTTGTTCATGATATTGGAAATTGAAATATTATTATGGTACCGCTATTTTTTATAGACTTAACTTTCATTTGTCCATTTAAAAACTTAGTACGTTCTAAAAGGGTTTTCAAGCCTAATGATTTTACATTTTGATAATTTTCGGTAAAATCAAATCCAACACCATTGTCCTTTATCGATATTACAATATTACCTGTTAATTTTGTAACAGTCACCTTACTAGCCTCAGCTTTTGCATGTTTTAGAATATTATTGAGGGTTTCTTGTACAATTCGATAAATATTTACCTCTTGTTCTTTGGTGAACAGATTATCGATATTATCTATTTCTGATGAAATAAAAAGCGTTGTGTTTTCGTCAATTTGTGTTAAGGTGTATTCAATAGCTTTGGTAATGCCCATTTCTTGTAGCTGAAACGGATGGAGATCTCGCGAAATGGTTCGCACTTCATCAATGGCATCATCCACCATTTTTTTAGTATCGTCGTCGCCATTTGTTACAATTTTGTTTTTTATAAGTAAAAGGCGTTGACCAAGACCGTCGTGAAGATCACTAGAAATACGTTTTCGTTCAATTTCCTGGGAAACCAATAGTTTTTGACTGAATTTTTCTTGCAATTCTTTATTGCTTTTTAGGTATCGTTGATTTCTATATAATAGGATAAGACCAAAAGTGAGTACTAGAGCCAAGCTTGAAAAGAAGACTATTTTTTTGAAATTTTCATTATCCTTTTCTAATAGTTGGATATTACTGTTTTTTTCAACTAGCTTTTTTTCTTTTTTTTCGGTTTCATACAGAGTTTGGTAATAGGCTAAAAATTGTGCGGTACCTTTGTTGTATAATGAATCTCGCAAGCTTATATAAGCATTCTTGTTTTCAAGGCTTTTTTTATATTGTTTTGTTTCGGCATATATATTAGAGAGTAATAAATGAGACTCCATAATATCGTCTTCATGGCCCACAGCTTTGGAGTATTGTAATTGATCTTTTGCGTATTTTAATGCTTGTGGATATAAACCTAAGGCATTGTAATATCTTGCTTTTGCACCGTTATAACTTACATTTACTGTTCGATCTTCTTTTGCCTTTTTTATCCATTCGTCTAATGTTTTTATAAACTCTTTAGCTTTAATTAATTGATTGTTGTTTATGTAGTATTCGGCAAGCTTTGCGTTAATGTTTATGTGGTTTTTATAATCTTCTTGATTTGTGTCGGATTCTTTAAGTAAGGAATCTGCTTTTAAAAGATATTTAATTTCTAAGTCTTTGTTGCCTATTTTATTATAATCGATAGATTGATTGTAGTATTCAGTAATTATATATTTTTTGTTTTCTAGTTGTTTAAGCGTTTCTATTAATTTTTCCCGCTCTTTTTCGGCCTTCTCATAAAAACCATTCATACTGAACATAGTGATAATTCCTTGTCTGGCATGAAGCATGTATTCGTATTCTTTTCGCTTTTCATAAAAACGATATGCTTTTTCATAAAATTCGCCGGCAGCAACAAATTTTCCGATATTGGAATACGCCTGCCCACTAAATAAATAAGCATCGGCTATGTAAATAGAATCTTTAGAGGAGAAATTTTTAATTGCAGATTCGTAATCTTGAATTGCTTCTTTCACATTTAGTTTAAGGTTTGCTTTTCCTCTTTTAAGATAAAGACCCCCCAATAAAAAACTGTCTTTAATTTTGTATTTATGCGCCAATATTCCATCGATAATACGAATGGCTTTTCTAGGCTCATTTTTGTAATCTGAAAGTATTGTTTGCAGATTCATGGCTTTTTTAGCCGCTAGTTGTATGCTGTCTACTTCTTTAGCTAGTTCAATATATTGACTGCTATACTTAATAAAGGTATTGTTGTCTACACCGTAACTTCTTATTAATATGGAATCTATTGCCTCGAGTTTAGTAGAAACATTTGTAGTCGTGTCGGCTATTCTTTTGTAATATAAAATATCCTGTGCATGACCCGGTGGGATACACAGTAGCAACAGGATAAATAGTACCAACAGCTTTTTGTACATTGTTGTCAATAAGTTAAAGGGAGAATTTAAATTTACTAAAAATTAATTACTGATAAGTTACAATACCTAAACTTATTTTAAATACAGACAATTTCTGCCATAGTCAATAACAGCACGGAACTGCTTTAAAAAATCGGCTCCAATAATACCGTTTACCGAAGGTTCTTCAGCTTGTTCTAGAGCTTGGTTTACGTGAGAGAGGTCAAAAACCACAAAATCCATATTATTAGATTTCCAATTTTCAATCGTTATTTTATTTTTACGTGTAATTTCTGTTTCCATATTTATAGCACCCGCCCCCGCAGCTTTTATTTCACTTTCTTCGCTTTCCATTAAAAAATAAGAAATTTCGTTAAAACCAATGCAGCTAGTAGAAGCACCTGTATCTAAAATAAATATTCCTGGAATGCCATTTACGTGAGCCGATAATTTATAATGTCCAGTTGCTAGTTTTTTTAAGGGAATTCGGTAAAATTTTTCCCCTTCAAGGAACGTACGTAATTGCATGTAGTGTTTTTTGTAAAGATAGCGAACAAATTTAAGTAGCTTTGCAAATATGCTAACAGATACACACACCCATTTATATAGCGACGCTTTTGATGAAGACAGAAAGCAAATGATGAAACGTGCTATAGATGCAGGTATAGAACGCTTTTTTATACCGGCAATCGATTCTGACTATACAGCAAAAATGTATGAGCTGGAGAAAACATATCCAGACCATGTTTTTCTGATGATGGGGCTACACCCAACATCGGTAAAAGAAAATTATGAAGAAGAATTGGCTCACGTAGAAGAACAATTTAAAAAACGTACGTTTTATGCGGTAGGTGAAATAGGGATTGACCTACATTGGGATACTTCCACCTTGGGTATTCAACAAGATGCGTTTAAGAGGCAAATTCAATTAGCAAAAAAATATAAACTGCCTATTGTAATTCACTGTCGAGAGGCTTTCGATGAGGTCTTTGAGGTTTTGGAAAGTGAGAAAGGAGCGGATCTCTTCGGAATTTTCCATTGCTTTACTGGAACAAAAGAGCAAGCAGAAAAAGCTATATCGTATAACATGAAACTGGGTATCGGAGGCGTGGTAACGTTTAAAAATGGAAAGATCGATCAATTTTTAAATGAAATTGATTTAAAGCATATTGTTCTAGAAACCGATTCGCCATACCTTTCGCCTACACCACATCGCGGTAAGCGTAACGAGAGTAGCTATTTGTCTTTAATATGTAGAAAAGTAGCTGAAATATATGATGTTTCAGAAAAAGAAATAGCTACTGTCACTACTCAAAATTCAAAAGAAATATTCAGTATATAACATAAAAGCGCTATGCAGAAAAAACCAAACATACTTCTTATATATACCGGTGGTACTATTGGTATGATAAAAGATTTTCAAACCGGTGCTTTGCGTAATTTCAATTTTGATGATCTATTGAAGCACATTCCAGAATTAAACCTATTGGATTGTGAGATTAGCACTAGAACTTTTGAAGAACCTATCGATAGTTCTAATATGAGTGCAAAATATTGGGTAATGTTAGCGGGTATTATTGAAGAAAACTATGGTGATTTTGATGGATTTGTAGTACTGCACGGTAGCGATACCATGTCTTATACAGCTTCTGCTTTAAGCTTTATGCTCGAAAACCTAGGGAAACCTGTGATATTTACCGGTTCGCAATTGCCTATTGGGGATTTACGTACCGATGCAAAAGAAAATTTAATTACTTCCATACAAATAGCGGCACTGCGTGAAAAAGGAAGGTCTATAATTTCAGAAGTATGTTTGTATTTTGAATACAAATTATACCGCGCCAACCGAACCACAAAAATAAACGCAGAGCACTTTGAAGCTTTTGCCTCTTTAAATTATCCGCCGTTGGTAGAAAGTGGAGTAAATCTATTTGTGAATCACGAAGCTTTGTATAAACCGAACCGCAGAAAAAAACTACGAGTACATAAACGAATGGAATCGAACATCGTTCTTTTAAAAATGTTTCCGGGGATCGATATTGCTACGGTGGAACATATCTTTGCTTATCCTGAGATGAAAGGCTTGGTTTTAGAAACCTACGGAAGCGGTAATACAACCAATGAAGAATGGTTTTTAAAAGCCTTGAAAAAAATTATAGATAACGGAATACCGGTAATTAACGTAACTCAATGTTCTGGTGGGAGTGTGATTATGGGATTATATGAAACGAGTACAGCCTTAAAAAAACTGGGGGTTATTTCAGGTAAAGACATTACTACAGAAGCTGCTTTGGCAAAATTAATGTATGTATTAGGTCAAAAAATATCACCGAATAGTTTTAAAACAATATTTGAGACCTCGCTACGAGGAGAGATGATGTGAAAAATTCCTTAAGAAATGTTTTATAGAACAACATTTTTTTTGTTATTTGGCACTCCTTTTATAAAGGCATAAAATAGAGAGGTGGCCGAGTGGTCGAAGGCGCACGCCTGGAAAGTGTGTATACGCCAAAAGCGTATCGAGGGTTCGAATCCCTTCCTCTCTGCTGAGAAACAGTGTTAAAATTAACAATTTGCGTTAAAAGAGGACAAAATAGTTGGTTTTCTATAAGTTCTTATTATTTTCGTCACTTAAGATTAATGTTCATATAAGTTATAAAAACCTTCTTATTTAAGCTTTTTAGGCATGATATAGTATGTTATAACCTAAAAATGAGCTTCTGAATATTAATATTAAAATCAATAGCTGCTGAAATACAGTTGTTTATTGGTAATACGCAAATTTATTATTGTAGATTAACTAATTATTTTTATATCTTTAAACCTTTAACTAAAAACAAACTTTAAGTCGATAGCAATGAAAAAATTATTTTCTATTATGGCAATTGCCGCAATGGTCTTTGCGGGAACAACCAACGCAAACGCAGCAACTGCTCAAACAATGCCGAGCAATGCACAATCATTAGTAACTGCAGCGACAGTAACCTTTGTACAAGAGGAAGAAGCTGTAGCTAACCAAGAAGAGTCACAAGGATGGCATCAAGAGTTGAAACAACGTTTTATAGAAGGGGGTCCTGCATTTATGGGGATTGTTCTTTTATGTCTTATACTTGGTTTAGCAATTGCTATTGAAAGAATTATCTATTTAAATCTTTCAACAACTAACACTCAAAAATTAGCTGCAAATGTAGAAGATGCACTTAATAGTGGTGGTATTGAAGCAGCAAAAGAAGTATGTAGAAACACAAAAGGACCAGTAGCTTCTATCTACTACCAAGGTCTTGATCGTGCAGACGAAGGTGTTGATGCTGCTGAAAAAGCTGTAGTAGCTTACGGAGGTGTGCAAATGGGTCAACTAGAGAAAAATGTTTCTTGGGTATCTTTATTTATCGCTCTTGCTCCTATGCTTGGTTTCATGGGTACAGTAATTGGTATGATTAAGGCATTCGATAAAATTCAAGCTGCGGGTGATATGAACCCATCTCTTGTTGCTGGTGGTATTAAAGTAGCACTTTTAACAACTGTATTTGGTTTGATCGTTGCGATTATCCTTCAAATTTTCTATAACTATATTATCGCTAAAATAGATAGTATCGTAAACAGTATGGAAGATGCTTCTATCACATTAATTGATATGTTGGTAGATTACAAAAACAGAAAATAAACATAAAAACCTCCATAATAATGGCTTTACATAAAATTTTAAAAATTGTAGCAGTAATCCTTAGCTTGGCAGGTATTGTTTTCCTTGGAATGATTATATCTAAAGGGGACGATGTTGTAAAAGCAACAGGTGAAGGTGTGGATGGATACTTGTATGTAGCATACATTACATTTGCCATTGTCCTTTTCTTCGTTATAGTATTTGTACTAAAAGGAATATTTGCTGGTAATATAAAACGAACGCTCTTATCAATTGGTGCATTCCTCGTAATTGTAGCGGTGGGATATGCCCTTTCAAGTGGAGTTGAAACACCTATGCAAGAAGGAATGCTTTCTGAAAGTGGTTCTCGTTGGGTAGGTACAGGTCTACATGTCTTTTACATCTTAGCAATATTGGCTATAGGTGCAATGGTATTTAGCGGAATTAAAAAAATGACAACACGATAATATGGCAAGAAGAGCAACACCCGAGGTTAACGCAGGGTCTATGGCAGACATCGCATTCCTGCTTCTTATATTTTTCCTGGTAACAACTACTATTGAAAAAGATAAGGGTATTGCGAGACAATTGCCCCCTGACGAAGAGATTCAAGATCCACCAATTATTAAGCAAAAGAATTTGTTTATCGTTAGCGTAAATAAAGACGATCAATTATTGGTAGAGGATGAATTGATGAAAGTAGGAGATTTGCGCGAAGCTGCAATAGAATTTTTAGATAATGGAGGGGCTCCTAATGGAAGTCCTGAATATTGCAACTATTGTAAAGGCGCCAGAGATCCAAAATCTTCAGATAATCCTGAAAAGGCTGTTATATCGGTACAGAATGACCGTTTAACATCCTACAGTATGTATATAACCGTTCAAAACGAATTGGTTGCGGCATATAATTTCTTAAGAAATAGGGAGTCACAACGATTATTTGGTTGGAAATTTACAGAGGTAAAACAGGCTATAGACGAAGGTAGTTTTAATGGAAATGAAGATGATGCTCAAGAAAAATTAGAGCGTATTCAAAAATTGTTCCCTCTTAAACTATCTGAAGCTGAACCAAAGAAGAACGGACAATAAATAAAAGGTATTATGTCAAAATTTAGAAAGAAAAAAGGGGGCGAAATCCCAGCAGTGAATACAGCGTCTTTACCCGATATTGTATTTATGCTATTATTCTTCTTTATGGTTGTAACCGTATTAAGAGATAATAACCTGTTGGTGCAAAATACCCTTCCTAAAGCAGATCAGTTAGAGAAATTAAAGAAAGACCGTTCTGTATATATTTATGCTGGAAAGCCAAGCTCTCGGTATAAAGACAAATATGGTACTGAAGGTAAAATTCAAATAGGAGATAAATTTACAGATATCTCTAATGTGAAATTTGCCCTAACAGAAGCACGGGAAGCATTACGTCCTGAGTTACAAGATAAAGTAATGGTTGCACTTAAAGTTGATGAAGAAACCAATACAGGTCTTGTTACAGATGTTAAAGAACAATTGAGGGACTTAAATATGTTAAAAATTATTTACATAACCGCTCCTGGAAATCCTACTGATCAGTAAACGTAGGATATATTAACAGTAATAATAAGTATTAAAAAGCCTTGCTCTATTCAATAGATCAAGGCTTTTTTTATTTCAATATTTTAAAAATACACCTATCTTTAACGTATGCTAAATAGCTTTAAAATACTATTTCTTTCAATTGGATTATTATACGTTTTTCCTGCTTTATCACAGGAAAAAGAAAAAGATACCATAGTAGATGAAAAATATAGAGAAGACCAATTTTACGTGGGACTTACTTATAATATTGTCGCTAATGTGCCGAATGATGTAAAAACTAGAGGTCTTTCTGGCGGAATTCAATTAGGCTACTTACGGGATATGCCGATTAATAAAAGAAGAAATGTTGCTATAGCCATTGGAGCCGGTTTTGCATTTGATCAATTTGGACAAAACCTTTTTATAGGTGAAGATTTAAATGAAAATACCATATTTAAAGTGTTGGATGACGATGTTGATTTTAATCAAAACAGGATTAGTATGGCAACAATTGAAGTGCCTATACAGTTTAGATGGCGTACTTCAACAGCAGAGACCTACAAATTTTGGCGAATTTATGGAGGTGTGAGAGTTGGATATACTTATTGGTATAAGGCTATATTTAAACAACCAGGAAACGATGTGGGTCAAACTGATATTCCGGAGTTTGATAAGCTTAGGCTTGCAGCAACTCTCAATTTTGGATATAACACGTTTAATTTTTTTGCCTCTTACAGTATTAATCCATTTTTTAAAGATGCAACAACGACAGATGGTCAAAAAGTCGATTTTAAAACCATCAAGTTAGGGCTCATCTTCTATATCCTATAACCAAAAGTTAACCATTACTATTTGTGGTATTAGTCCAATAAAAAAGCCAAATATAATCTCTAAATAATTGTGAGATTGTGTGTGTAAACGGGATGAAGCAACCCAACCATTTAAAAAAAAGAAAAGGCTAATCCATATTAAAACGTTAATCTTAAAGTGGATACTTAAAACTATTAAGAACATGGTAACACCTGCAATTCCTATTTGATGAAGACTTACTTTTACTTTTAAAATAATCATCAATAAGGCGGCGATAGCAGAAAACAAAATACCCACAAAAAAGTAATACAGTTCTGGGTTGTCATAGGGGTCAAAAACCAGTTTTATAATCAGTAATAAAAGAATACACTGTATCATTAACGGTATTTTCCGTTCTTTCGTAGTCTCTAAATGAATAGAGTTTATAACCCCTAAATTTTTCAGCAGGAAAAAAATGATTATCGGAATAAGTATTGTGATAATTGCAACAACAAATACTTTTGCTCGTAACAGATCAAAATCTACATAACGGGGCGTAAACACAAAATATAAAATAACTCCCAATAAAGGCATTAATAGTGGGTGTAATGCATAAGCGCCAAAACGTAGAAAACGATTCATTAAATCTCTTTTCGAAGTCGTGCAACAGGGATGTCGAGCTGTTCTCTGTATTTAGCAATAGTACGACGTGCAATGGGATACCCTTTTTCCTTTAATACTTTTGCTAATTTATCGTCCGTAAAGGGCTTCTTTTTATCCTCTTCTTGAACGGTAATTTCAAGTATTTTCTTTATTTCACGCGTTGAAACATCTTCCCCTTGATCATTTTTCATCGATTCACTAAAAAACTCTTTTATGAGAAACGTCCCGTAAGGCGTATCAACATATTTGCTATTTGCCACACGAGAAACGGTTGAAACATCCATCTCTATCTCATCGGCAATATCTTTTAAGATCATAGGTTTTAGCTTGCGCTCATCACCTGTTAAAAAATATTCCTTTTGATAATTCATAATGCTGCTCATAGTAACAAAAAGGGTTTGTTGACGTTGCTTTATAGCTTCAATAAACCATTTGGCAGCATCCAATTTTTGTTTAATGAACATCACGGCATCTTTTTGTTTCTTCGATTTTTCTTTCGATTCCTTATACCCCTTTAGCATATTAGTATAATCTCGAGAAACATGCAGTTCTGGTGCATTACGGCCATTTAAGGTAAGCTCTAATTCACTATCTCTAATTTTTATGGTAAAGTCTGGGATTACATGTTCTACCGCTCTTGTGTTTCCTGAGTAGCTTCCTCCGGGTTTGGGATTTAAAATTTCAATTTCGTGAATTGCATCGCGAAGTTGGTCTTCTGTAATATCAAATTTCTGAAGTATCTTTTTGTAGTGTTTTTTTGTGAACTGATCAAAGGCTTCGTCTAATATTGAAATGGCCAAAGCGACCGTTTCAGTATCTTCTTTTCTTTTTAACTGAATTAATAAGCACTCTTGAAGGCTACGAGCTGCAACACCAGCAGGATCTAGACCTTGTACTATCTTTAGAATGTTCTCTACTTTTTCTTCGTCGGTATATACATTTTGAGTAAAGGCAAGATCATCTACTATATCCAATACCTCACGACGTATATACCCACTTTCGTCTACACTACCAACTAAAAATTTGGCGATTTCCATTTCCTCATCGTCAAGTCGATATGTGTTTAATTGCTGAAGCAAATGCTGATTAAACGATTTGCCTGAAGCATATGGTATCTGCTTGTCTTCATCGTCTGCGCTGTAGTTGTTTGACGATAACTTGTAATTGGGCACTTCATCGTCGCTTAAATAGTCGTCAACGTTAATTTCAGTTTCGATTACCTCGGTGCCATCATCGTCGTATTCATCCTCATAAGTATCTGAAAACTCATCTTCATATTCATTAAGCTCATCTTTGCCGCCTTCTAAAGCTGGATTTTCTTCCATTTCCTGAGAAATGCGTTGTTCAAATGCCTGTGTAGGTAACTGTATCAACTTCATCAACTGGATTTGTTGTGGCGATAGCTTTTGTGAAAGTTTAAAATTAAGTTGTTGTTTCAGCATTCTTTTTCTAATGAATTATAAATGTAAAAAAAAACCACTACATCTTAGGGAATACAATCCTTTTTAAGCTTTTATTGTGAAATTTTTTAAACGGTAAAATTCCTTGTAAAAGGGATAAAACCTGATATGTTAAATAGGTATTTACCTATTTAACTATCAACAGATTAGGGGTGTTTAACTTGTTGTTATTGAGCGCAAAACCTACTACTTTTTGTTATTAATAGTGTCAATTTTGTTTCGTAAGGGAGTTATACCGAAAATCCCACACAATAGAGTAGGTGAAAAATTTAATAACAAACTAATGGGAAAACTGACAGACAAACAACTATTGAACGCCAGAAAAGATTTTATGACTTTCATGGCCGTTGACAAGAAAGATCTTAAAAAAGCCAAAATGACAACCAAAGCTGCTTTTTTTGACAAGAAGATGAATACTTCTTTCGAAGAATTAGCTTGTATTGGCTACAACCCTGCATTTAGGGAACTTACAGCAACTGTTAGAATAAAGAGGGCTTCAGGCTATTCAGGAAGTCTTTGTAGTAACGGTTCTAATGAATACGTCCGGTTTTATTTAGATTATAACGATGGAGACGGATGGCAAGATATGGGAGTAACCTCTTTAAACGTGCACGATATTCCAACACAAGAAGATTGTGATGGTAAAAGCGAAAAACCTATTGATTATGTTGTGCGTTTACAAATAACTCCAAAGCGCTACTTCTGTTCTAAGGCTAATACACCAAAAGTACGAGCAATATTAGTATGGAATGAGATACCTACGGCTAACGATCCAGAAATGGCTTCTGGAAGCTATGTATGGAGTGACATGAAAGAAGAGAACATTCAAATTAATCCTTTAAAACTGTTCATTCCAGACTTCCCTATTTTCGGAATAAGCGAGTTGTTAGAAAAAGCAATTGTAAACCCAACTGTTTCTTTAAATAGCTTGGCTCAATCTGTGACAGGAGGGGAAAATTTTATTAAAAAGGCACAGCAAGGACTTAAATCTCCAAAATTAGACTTTCCAAAACTGACTTCTTTATATCAAAAGGAGAAAGTAGAACCGTATCGTTTCGGGTTTCCTTTGTTGAAAAAGGTACAACAAACCAATAACGTTGAAGTTGTAAATAATATTCAATCGCTTTTCAACGCTCAAAATTTTTCGTTAGCAGAAAACTTAAGTCAATTAGCTAAAGTTAACTGTAATACCAATTATGAAGAATTATTTTGTGTAGGAGCCGATTATGCTCAGGAAGCTTTGGTAGGAACCTTAAAAATAAAACGTCCTAATGGATATAGTGGTGATTTATGTAAAGAAGGGAGTAAGGAGTATGTTTCTTTCTGGATACAAGATGAAACAGATAACTGCCAATGGAAACATGCGGGAACCACCTTTGTAAAGGTGCATGACATTGCTGAACTTCCCGATGGAGGGCTTTCATACTCTGTGATACTTCCGTATGACTTCTCGGCTTTTAAACAACCATGCCAGAGCCCAAAGGTATTGAAGGTGCGTGCTGTACTTTCTTGGAACAGTGCCCCAGAGGGAATGGAATGTGAAACATGGGGGAATGTAGTAGATTCGTATATTCAACTTAAACCCTCAGTGGCTTGGAATGGAGAAGGTCCAAAACTGATTACGGTTGGTGGTGTAGCCACAGACTTTATCAATGCATTTAGTGGTCTTACATTACCTGGTGCTAAAATGGAATTTAATCAAGTACCTACGTACGACGATAGTCCATTTGGTGGAACTATAGTTGTTCAAGGTGTTTCGGCACCTCTGGCAGGACAAAAATACAAGGTGAAAATCACCAATTTGAATTCAGGAGCGAGTTATTATTTAAATAATAAATTAGACTTATTGGGGTACAATCCATCAACAGGAGATGTTACCCATCCTGATTTATATCCAGTCGGGAATGAGTATGAATACCAACCATACCAGAATAACATCAGCAGTGTTTTGGCTCGATTTAAACCAGGAGGCAATGATCGTTTGCTAATTACAATTGAACATGTAGATGGAAGTTCTGATAGTCAAGTGATACAAATGGATAATATATTGCCAGATGTAAGCTTAGATATTAATGATGGAGGTGATTGTAGCCATTACAGTCAAGGAGATGTGATTTCCGGAAGCTTTACAGTCACTGAAGAGTATTTAGAATCGTATGCAATAAGTACAGGGGTTGGTACGTATTCCAATACGGGTAGTGGTCTTGGACAAACCGGTAATACCGAAGGAAGCGGTGCTTTTGAAATTACGACAGATACGGATAAAAACTGTGGAAAGATTGTGTTGAGTGCAACTCAAAAAACAATTATAAACAGTGCTGTAGTTGGATATACAAGGCGTACAGACCGTATTGTTTGTCTAAGTGAATAAGCATTTTTAATTTGAAATGACTATTTAAAAAAAGGGATCCAATTGGATCCCTTTTTTATTTTTTAAAAGTCAGCATTACCTGGTGTTCGGGGATACGGAATTACATCACGTATGTTGCTCATTCCGGTTACAAATTGTACCATACGCTCAAAACCAAGGCCAAAGCCACTGTGCACACAGGTGCCAAACTTACGTAGCTCTAAATACCACCAAAGCTCTTTTTCTTCGATGCCCATGGCTTCCATTTTCTCTTTTAGAACATCATATCGCTCTTCACGTTGCGAACCTCCCACTATTTCGCCAATTCCTGGAAACAAAACATCCATCGCACGCACGGTTTTACCATCGTCATTTAAGCGCATGTAGAATGCTTTAATTTTTGCTGGATAATCGAACAAAATAACAGGACATTTAAAGTGTTTCTCCACTAAAAAGCGTTCGTGTTCACTTTGTAAGTCAGCTCCCCATTCGTCAATTATATATTTAAATTTTTTCTTTTTGTTGGGTTTAGAATTTTTAAGAATTTCAATCGCTTCTGTATAAGTGACGCGCTTAAAGTTGTTTTCTAAAACAAACTTCATTTTTTCCCGAAGTGCCATGTCACTTCGTTCTGCCTGCGGTTTACTTTTTTCAATTTGTAACAAACGATTTTCTAAAAACTCAAGGTCGTCTGCACAGTTTTCTAATGCGTATTGTATAATATATTTTATAAAATCTTCGGCCAAGTCCATGTTTCCGTCCAAATCACAGAAAGCCATTTCAGGCTCAATCATCCAGAATTCAGCTAAATGGCGAGAGGTGTTTGAGTTTTCGGCTCTAAAAGTGGGGCCAAAGGTGTAAATTTTCCCTAATCCCATGGCGTAGGTTTCGCCTTCTAATTGCCCGCTTACTGTTAAATTAGTTTCTTTTCCGAAGAAATCTTGTTTGTAATCTATATTTCCTTCGTCATCTAAAGGAGGATTTTTAGGATCAAGGTTACTCACACGAAACATTTCACCAGCACCTTCGGCATCACTACCCGTAATAATAGGAGAGTGCATATAATTGAAACCATTTTTCTGAAAATATTCATGCACGGCAAATGCTAATTTTGATCGTGTACGCATAACAGCACTAAACGTATTGGTACGAACACGTAAATGAGCTTGTTCTCTTAATTTTTCAAGGGTGTGTCTTTTTGGGGAAAGAATAGTAAGCTTTACCTCTTCCGGATCGGCTTCTCCCAATATGGTTACTTTTGAAACTTGAATTTCTACACTTTGCCCTTTTCCTTGACTTTCTACTAATACACCACTCACTTCTATAGCAGCACCGACCGTTATTTTTTTGAGGATGTCTTCTTCAAAATTTTCAAAATCGACTACGCATTGCAGATTTCTAATGGTTGAACCATCGTTTAATGCTATAAAACGGTTGCTTCTAAAAGCCCGTACCCATCCTTTTACGGTAACTTCATGTAAAGAAGGTTCGGTTTTTAGTATTTCTATAATTTCTGTATGCTGCATGAGTACTATTTTTTCGAGTGGTAAAGATACTTTTTATATAAATTTCAGAAAAATATATTCTGAAGTGCAAATCAATTTAAATATTGTTACTCTTTTTTAGTTGCTGTTTCGTCTTCTTCATCGTCATCCTCAGGGAAAATCTTTAATGAGGGTTTCTTAAACGTTTTCTTATTGGCGATTTCTTTTTCAAGGGATAATAGTAATGCGGGTAATAATAATAGGTTTGCCAACATCGCAAAAACCAAAGTAATGGAAACCAAAGCTCCTAAAGCAACCGTGCCTCCAAAACTTGAAATAGTAAAGACCGAAAAACCAAAAAACAACACAATGGACGTATAAAACATACTTACACCAGTTTCACGCAGTGCGGCATAGACCGATTTTTTAATTTTCCAATTGTTTGCCATAAGCTCTTGTCTATATTTTGCCAAAAAGTGGATGGTGTCGTCCACAGAAATACCAAATGCAATACTGAACACCAAAATAGTAGACGGTTTTATAGGGACGCCTAAAAACCCCATAAGCCCAGCGGTAACGATTAATGGAAGTAAATTAGGCAATAAGGAAACCAAAATCATTTTAAAGCTCCTAAACATCCACGCCATGAACAGCGCAATTAATAAAATGGCTAGCGATAATGAAATAATTAAATTATGTACTAAATAAGTGGTCCCTTTTTGAAATACAAGCGCTTTTCCGGTAAGGGTAACGGTGTACCGTTCTGGAGGAAATATTTTTTCTATTTTACTTTTTAAATCTTCTTCAATACGCTCGTATCGTTCCGTTTCAGTATCTTTAATAAATGTGGTGATTCTTGCAAATTGCCCTGTACTATCTACATAGCTCTCTAATAAATTGGTGTTTCCAGCACTACTTTTAGCTTGCGAAAGAATAAACGTTCGTTCTTGGCTATTGGGTAGTTGATAGTATTCCGGATTGTTATTGTAATACGCTTGTTTTGAGTATTTAACCAATTCAACTATTGAAAGTGGTTTGGAAAATTCGGGTATTTCTTCAATATATTCTTGTAATTGATCCATCCGCTTTAAAGTAGCGAGTTTCATCACTCCTTTTTTGCGTTTGGTGTCAATTAATATTTCCAATGGCATAATGCCTTCATATTCCTTTTCAAAAAATCGAATGTCCTTAAAAAAGTCAGCTTTCTTAGGCATATCTTCAATAAGACTGCCCGAAATTTTTATGTTGAATATGCCAATAATACTAGTGCAAAGCAGTGCTATCGATACAATAAAAATAGCAATACGATGCTCTTTTACCATGCGTTGCATCCAATTTACAAAGCTCCCAATCCACTGTTTGTTAAGGTGTTTTAGGTGCTTGTATTTAGGAATCGCCATATAGCTGTACACAATGGGAATGATAAACAAACTGAGGAGAAAAATAGCAATGATGTTGATGGAAGCCACAATACCAAACTCACTAAGTAACTTGCTATTAGTTAAAATAAAAGTAGCAAAACCAGAAGCGGTTGTAACATTCGTCATCAACGTAGCATTTCCCACTTTGCTAATAACCCGTTGCAACGATTTGGCTTGATTACCATGTTGTTTAATCTCTTGTTGGTATTTATTAATAAGAAAAATACAATTGGGAATACCAATAACAATAATTAGCGGTGGAATTAAAGCAGTAAGAACGGTGATTTCGTAATGTAGTAACCCAAGAATACCAAATGACCACATAACGCCAATAATTACGGTGACCATCGAAATTATAGTAGCCCTAATGGAGCGGAAGAAAAAGAAAAATATAAGCGATGTAACCAATAATGCAGCACCTATAAACATTCCTATTTCATCAATAATATTTTGGGAATTCAGGGTACGTATATAGGGCATTCCCGAGGTATGGACGTCGATTCCTGTTTCTTTTTCAAAGGTTTCAATGTTGGGGATAAGCTCATTAACTATAAAATCCTTGCGCTCCTTCGTGTTTACAATATCTTTTTTAAGGTAGACAGCCGTCCGTACAGAGCTTTTATCTGGACTGTAAACCAATCCGTTATAGAAGGGAAGGTTGTTGAAGAGTTCATTTTTATACTTCTGAAGTTTTTCTGAAGTAACTAAAGAGTCTTGAATAAAAGGAACGAGTTCAAAACCCGCGGTATCTTTTTTTCGCTGAAGTTTTTTTAGATCATCAATTGATAAGGTTAAATCTACTTCGTTATATTTTCTTAATGTCTTTGAAAGCTTGGTCCAAGCATTAAAATTAGAAGGGGTAAAAAGAGTAGAATCTTTAACGCCTAAGACAATTAAATTTCCTTCTTCCCCAAACTTTGAAAGAAAATTTTTATACTCGAGGTTTATTTCGTGATCATCAGGAAGTAAATTGGCTTCTGTATAGGTAAAGCGCATATTCTTCCATTGCAAGGCAAAAAATACAGTTGCACAAGCAATAGCAATAAGTATAAACGTACGGTTACGTAAAATGAAACGAGCAACAGTGCTCCAAAAACCGATACTGAAAAGTTTATCCAATTTGTTTCTTTTTTAGGAGGCGCAAAGGTATAAATTATAAGGCAGTAGCCTTTGTTTTAGTTGCGATTTTTACACGTTAAAACTTGGCGTAAAATGTAAATTTAAAGGAAATGTTATCTTCAAATTCCGGTAGGCTATAAAATCCGTAGCGATAGGCAAAACTTAACCCAAACCCAAATATCAATTTGTTGAGCTCAAACCCTGATTCTGAATAAACCTGATCTAACGTTTTAAAGTCAATACCCGAGTGCTTTTCTGGGTTTTCAAGATCACCAATGGCGTGACGAGTAATAATAACCAGTTCGGGTTTAAAATGTTCAGAAAAATAAAAACGCCGTAGGCTATGTTTTATTTGTAAGGTGGCAAGTTTATCTGAAAAAAATTCGCCAAAATACATCGTTTCAAAGCTTTTTCGACCCGCAACTGAAAAACGTTGCAAAATAGTATTTTTAGTTGGGCTGTTGGGGTAAGCGTGGAACAAATGCGTTAACGGGACATCACCAATAGCATAATCACCTTCGAGCAAAAAACTGGTAGAGGAGAGGTCGGTACGTTTAATATAGTAATCTAATTTTAAACCAAATTTGGTGTATTCAAAATCACTGCCTGCAACTCCTTCCAAACCTTGAGTAACCTGAGCACTTATTTTTGGGGATCCGTCAAAATATTCTACTAAACCATCATTGGTCGTGGTAAAATCTTTTTTCGGACTTATCCTTATCGAAGCAGTAATTTCACTCAACTCGTACCCATCATAAATTTTACCATCATTAATAAATCTATAATTTTCTATTTGCTCTACATTACTTCGTGAAAAACGAAGTTCAGATAAAATTTTTGGGTCAAATTCACTTTGAATATTGGCTTGCCAAGTACGATGCTTAAAAAATTGTGTTACGTTTACCAATCGCGGTTCAAAAACTGAATACACCCGAGCATCTGTTAAGTATTGAAATGTACCAATTTCTCGGATATCATCGATATAATATAGGTTAATCCAGGTTTTGGTTTCTTTGTTTATACGCGTACTTCCACCCAAACTAAATTTAAAATCGTGATCTTTAAAACCGTGGGCAACGTATCCACCAATTTTAAAATGCTCGAATAAACGGTCATTTGTTACTCCTCCAATACCAAGACGAATACCTTCATAATTATTGTATTTTATTAAATACCTGTCTCTTATACACATCTGACGCTGCCGACGACTCCTTACGTGTAGA
>CAJXPE010000011.1 GCA_913057965.1 uncultured Marixanthomonas sp.
CTCGTGGGCTCGGAGATGTGTATAAGAGACAGGGACTTCCGTTGATCGATACGATAAAACTGTTACACCTTTCCGGAGAGAATATCACGCGTATTAAAGGCGTTTTTTCAGGATCCTTAAGTTATATTTTTAATGCGTTTTCGGAAGGAGATAAAACCTTTAGCGATGTATTGAACCAAGCCATAGAAAATGGTTTTACCGAACCAGACCCAAGAGAAGATTTATGTGGAAATGACGTAGGTCGGAAACTTCTTATTCTGGCCCGAGAACTCGATTTGCATAACGAATTGGAAGATATTTCTATTCAAAATCTAATTCCGAAGCATTTAAGAAGTGTTTCAAAGTCAGCCTTTTTTAATCAGTTGCAAGAGTTGGATGTTCCCTTTCATATAAAGCGAAAAAACTTGGCGAAAGACCATGTTTTGCGGTACATTGGAGACTTACACGGAGATTTATCAAAAGAAGATGGAGCTATTCTAAACGTTAACCTAGCGTCTGTTCCTAAAAACAGTGCATTGGGACAGCTAAAAGGAAGCGATTCCATTTTTGAAATCTACACCGAAAGTTATGGCAAAAACCCAATTGTAATTCAAGGGGCAGGAGCTGGAGCAGCCGTTACGGCCAGAGGTGTATTTGGTGATATTCTTCGCTTAAGCGATAAATTAAACTAAAACGAAAAATTATGAAAGTAACACTGAACAGAGTAAACGACAATTATCATTTTGAAGGCAAAGGAGCATCGGGACTTCCTGTACATATTGACAATAAAACAGGCGACGAAGTACATGGTTCCAGCCCCATGGAATTATTATTAATGGGCGTTGGCGGATGTAGTGCGATTGACATTGTTTTAATTCTGAAAAAACAACGGCAAGAAATAACGTCATATAAAATGGAAGTGGAAGGAAAGCGAAAAGATTTAAAAAATGCAAAACCTTTTGAAGCTATTCATACCACTATTTATTTAGAAGGCACCATTGACGAAGAAAAAGCCAGACGTGCGGCAGCTTTAAGCTTTGAAAAATACTGTTCTGTTTCCTTAACATTTGAAGGGAATGTTGCCATTACGTACGATGTAATTTTAAACCGAAAAAAACTATGACCCATTTTGAAACCGATGCTATTAGAACACAATTGGAGCGCTCTCAATTTAAAGAGCACTCCAATCCATTGTACCTAACCTCCAGTTTTGTATTTGATGATGCTGAAGATATGCGTGCATCTTTTGCTGAAGAAAAACAGCGGAATATTTATAGCCGGTTTACAAACCCTAATACGTCAGAATTTGTAGAAAAAATCTGCAAAATGGAAAAAGCAAAAGCAGGCTATGCCTTTGCCACAGGTATGTCTGCTGTTTTTTCAACGTTTGCCGCGTTACTAAATAGCGGCGACCATATTGTTTCGTGCCGAAGTGTTTTTGGCTCAACACACAGTTTGTTTACCAAGTTTTTACCCAAATGGAATATTGAAACCACCTTTTTTAAAACAGAAAAGGTTGATAACTTAGAAGCCTGTATTCAAAATAATACTAAAATACTATACGCTGAAACACCTACCAACCCGGCAGTTGCTATTTTAGATTTAGAAACCTTAGGAGCTATTGCCAAAAAGCATAACCTGATTTTAATCATCGATAATTGTTTTGCAACCCCGTACCTGCAACAACCGATTAAATTTGGAGCCGATTTGGTAATTCATTCCGCTACCAAATTAATTGATGGGCAAGGTCGCGTATTGGGCGGTGTCACCGTAGGTAGAGCCGATTTGATTCGGGAGATTTATTTATTTTCGAGAAATTCAGGCCCGGCGCTTTCACCATTTAACGCTTGGGTGCTTTCAAAAAGTTTGGAAACTCTTGCAGTTCGGGTCGATAAACATTGTGAAAATGCATTGCAGTTGGCTACTTTTTTAGAAAATCATCCAGCTGTACAATCGGTTTGGTATCCTTTTCTTCCGTCACATCCACAATATGAAACTGCAAAAAAGCAAATGAAAAAAGGTGGAACCATTGTAAGTATCGAATTAAAAGGCGGCATTGATGCTGGCAGACAGTTTTTAAATAATTTGGAAATGTGTTCGCTCTCGGCCAACTTGGGCGATACCCGAACCATAGTGACGCATCCTGCTTCTACAACACATAGTAAACTGTCTGAAGAAGACAGAAAAGAAACTGGTATAACCGATGGTCTGGTTCGTATATCAGTAGGGTTGGAACATATAACAGATATTATTTCAGATATAGAACAAGCACTTCAAAAAATAGAATTATGAGCAGGTTACTAAAAGCATTAGAAGACCGTATTTTAATATTAGATGGTGCCATGGGTACGATGCTGCAGCAGTATAAATTTTCTGAAGAAGATTTCCGTGGCGAGCGGTTTAAAAATTTTCATATTTCAGTAAAAGGAAATAACGATTTACTGTCATTAACACAACCTCAAGCCATTGCTGATATACACAGAAAGTATTTTGAAGCCGGTGCCGATATCGTGGAAACCAATACATTTTCATCGACCACCATTGCCATGGCCGATTATGAAATGGAACATTTGGTGTATGTATTAAATTATGAGTCGGCAAAAATAGCCAAAACTGTAGCCGATGAAATTACAAAAGCAAACCCTGATAAACCCAGATTTGTAGCCGGTTCAATTGGGCCAACCAATAAAACAGCGAGTATGTCACCCGATGTAAATGATCCTGGATTTAGGGCAATTTCTTTTGACGAACTTCGAATTGCTTACAAACAACAAACCGAAGGCTTGTTAGATGGGGGAGCGGATATTCTTTTGGTCGAAACTGTTTTTGATACGCTAAACGCCAAAGCAGCCTTATTTGCTATTGAAGAGGTGAAAACCGAACGAAATATCGATGTCCCAATTATGGTAAGCGGTACCATTACCGATGCTTCCGGGCGTACGTTATCTGGGCAAACTGCCGAAGCATTTTTAATATCCATTTCGCATATCCCTTTATTGAGTGTGGGTTTTAATTGTGCGTTAGGGGCAGAACAATTATTGCCTCATTTGGAAATAATTTCAAAACAAACCCATGCGGCAACTTCCGCCCATCCTAATGCAGGACTGCCTAATGCTTTTGGGGAATATGACCAAAGCCCCGAGGAAATGGCTTCTTACATCAAAGACTATTTAGATAAAAAACTAGTCAATATTGTTGGCGGATGCTGTGGTACCACACCCGAACATATTAAAGCAATCGCCGATGTAGCTTCTACATATCAACCGAGACCTTTCAGTAAAGCTAAGAATCTTCAAATTATCTAATTATGGAAGGAATTGCGACAAAACCTATTGAAAAACAGTTGAAACTTTCTGGGTTGGAACCTTTGATTATCACGCCAGAAAGTAATTTTATCAATGTAGGAGAACGGACCAATGTAGCTGGGTCGCGTAAATTTTTACGATTGATCAACGAAGATAAATACGATGAAGCTTTAACAATTGCCAGACATCAGGTAGAAGGCGGCGCACAAATTATCGATGTAAATATGGACGATGGCCTCATAAATGGGGTACAGGCGATGGTCAAATTCCTCAATCTTGTTATGGCAGAACCCGATATTGCGAGGGTTCCCATTATGATAGATAGTTCAAAATGGGAGATTATTGAAGCTGGGTTACAAGTGGTACAAGGCAAATGCATCGTGAATTCTATTAGTTTAAAAGAAGGCGAACAAACCTTTCTTGAACATGCAACGTTGATAAAACGCTACGGCGCTGCGGTAATTATTATGGCTTTTGATGAAAAGGGGCAAGCAGATACTTACAATCGCCGCATTGAAATTGCAAAACGTTCGTATGAATTGTTGGTGGATATTGTTCAATTTCCGGCAGAAGACATCATCTTTGATTTAAACATTTTTCCTGTCGCCACCGGAATGGACGAACACCGAAAAAATGCCATTCATTTTATCGAAGCAACACGCTGGGTAAAACAAAACCTACCACACTGTAGTATTAGCGGAGGTGTGAGCAATGTTTCATTTAGCTTTAGGGGTAATAATCCAGTACGCGAAGCCATGCACTCAGTGTTTCTATATCACGCCATCGATGCTGGAATGAACATTGGTATTGTAAACCCCGCCTTGTTGGAAGTGTACGATAATATTCCGAAGGATTTGTTGCAGCGTGTAGAAGATGTCATTCTTGATAGACGTGAGGATGCGACAGAGCGGTTATTAAGTTTTGCTGAAACCGTAAAAGGATCATCCAAAAAACAAGAAGTTGACCTCTCTTGGCGGGAGCAATCCCTTCAGCAAAAAATTACCCATGCTTTAGTAAAAGGGATTGACACCTATATTGTGAATGATGTAGAAGAAGCTCGAAAAAGTGTGTCCAAACCAATTAAGGTGATTGAAGGTCATTTAATGACGGGAATGAATGTGGTAGGCGACCTTTTTGGTAGCGGAAAAATGTTTTTGCCACAAGTGGTAAAGTCAGCGCGGGTGATGAAAAAAGCGGTTGCTTATTTGCTGCCTTTTATTGAAGACGAAAAAGATGGCACGAATGACTATGCTAAGGGTAAAATTTTATTGGCCACGGTTAAAGGCGATGTTCACGACATTGGTAAAAACATTGTTGGTGTAGTCTTGGCCTGTAATAATTATGAAATCATAGACTTGGGTGTTATGGTACCGCCCGATAAAATTATAAGTGAAGCCAAAAAAAACAGCGTAGATGCCATTGGTTTAAGCGGGCTTATCACCCCTTCATTGGATGAAATGGCTTTTCTGGCTTCAGAAATGCAACGACAAAACTTCACGGTTCCATTGCTTATTGGCGGTGCAACAACCAGTAGAATACATACCGCTGTAAAGATTGATACACAGTATGATAATGCCGTGATTCATGTAAATGATGCTTCGCGGGCGGTAACCGTAGTGGGCGATTTATTGCAAAAGGAAACAGCTACTGGTTATAAAGACAATTTAAAATCAGAGTATGCCTCTTTTAGGGAAGCGTTCCTGAAACGTCAAAAAACCAAAACCTATCTTCCATTAGATGAAATAAGGAAGAATAAATTCAAAATAGATTGGGATACTTCAGAAATTGTAAAACCTAAAGAACTGGGTGTACAGACACTAGAAAATTTTGACATTTCCAAGCTTGAAGCGTATATAGATTGGACGCCTTTTTTCCGAAGTTGGGATTTACACGGAAAATTTCCGGCAATATTAAAAGATGAAGTTGTGGGTAATCAAGCAACCGAATTGTATAACGATGCACAAAACATCCTTCATAAAATCTTTTTAGAAAAAATATTGAAAGGAAAGGCTATTTTCGGTCTTTTTGGAGCCAATACAATTAATGACGACGATATTGAGGTTAGCCATTATTCCGAAGGAAAAAAAGAAACTGCTTATTTCAGAACGTTGCGTCAACAAAGCAAAAAAGCCAAAGGGAGACCAAATATTGCCTTGGCAGATTTTATCGCCCCTAAAGAAAGTAATAAACAAGATTATGTGGGCTGTTTTTGTGTTTCAACAGGGTTTGGTGCACACGAAGAAGCCGAAAAATACAGAGCGGCTTTAGACGATTACAACGCGATTATGATAAAAGCATTGGCTGATCGTCTTGCTGAAGCCTTTGCCGAATACTTACATGAGAAGGTTCGGAAAGAACATTGGGGATATTCAAAAAACGAAACTTTAACCAATGAAGAGTTGATTAAAGAAACTTATAAAGGTATTCGTCCTGCACCAGGATATCCAGCCTGTCCCGACCATTTAGAAAAAGAAACCATTTGGCAGCTTTTAAAGGTAGAAGAAAATATAGGCGTTCAGCTTACAGAAAGCTTGGCCATGTGGCCGGCAGCATCGGTATCTGGTTATTATTTCGCCAATCCCGAAGCACGGTACTTTGGAGTGGGAAAAATTAAAGACGATCAAGTAAAGGATTTTGCAAAGCGGAAAAATATTTCAGTTGAAAAAGCAAAAAACTGGTTAAAATCGAATAGAGCAGATTGATGAAAGTAACAGAACACATAGAGAGCAAAAACGGGAAAACACAGTTTTCATTTGAAATATTACCACCATTAAAAGGTAGAAATATACAATCAGTTTTTGATAGTATTGATCCGCTAATGGAGTTTAAACCACCATTTATAGATGTAACTTATCATCGGGAGGAGTATGTTTATAAGGAAATGGAAAATGGATTATTGCAAAAAAAGATTGTTAGAAAACGTCCTGGTACGGTTGGTATTTGTGCTGCAATTCAAAATAAATACAAAGTAGATGCCATTCCGCATGTGTTGTGTGGTGGGTTTACCAAAGAAGACACCGAAAATTTTTTAATCGATTTAGATTTTTTAGGGATAGATAATGTAATGGCGTTACGAGGCGATGCTGTAAAATCTGAAGTATATTTTAAACCCGAAAAAGACGGCCATTGTTATGCTGAAGGGCTTGTAGATCAAGTTATACAGTTGAATAAAGGGAAGTATTTAGATGGTGAAACTTTAAACCAATCGAAAACAGATTTTTGCGTAGGCGTAGCTGGATATCCAGAAAAACATATGGAAGCTCCAAGTTTAAATAGTGATATTAATTATTTGAAGAGAAAGATAGAAAAGGGAGCTTCATACATAGTTACCCAGCTATTTTTTGATAATGCAAAGTTTTTTGAATTTGTAGCTGCGTGCCGAAAGAGTGGAATTACCGTTCCTATAATTCCAGGTTTAAAACCTATTTCAACAAAAAAACAACTTAATATACTGCCACATAGGTTTCATGTGGATTTACCAGAAGCACTTACCAAAGAAATATTGAAATGTAAAGATAATAAAGCTGTGCGTCAAGTAGGTGTGGAGTGGTGCATAGAACAAAGTAAAGAGCTTATTGAAAATGAAACACCTTTTTTACATTATTATTCCATGGGGAAAAGCGATAATATTAAACAAGTCGCTTCAAATCTTTTTTAAAAGGGAATGGCAGGTATATAAATAATGATAATTTTATAGTTTTTATTATATTTAATAAAGAATGCTATCTAGAAAAACTAAATACGGACTTAAAGCACTCACGTTTCTTGCTAAAAGAGAAGAGAACGAACCTGTTTCTATCTCCATAATTGCTGAGTCTGAAAATATTTCACAGAAATTTTTGGAAAGCATTCTTCTTAGTCTTCGAAAAGCAGGTTTTTTAGGTTCAAAAAAAGGAAAAGGAGGAGGCTATTATTTGCTGAAAAGAGCAAATGAAATTCAAGTAGCAGAGGTTTATAGAATACTGGAAGGTCCTATTGCTATGGTGCCGTGCGTAAGTTTAAATTTTTATGAAAAATGTGACGATTGTCCAGATGAGTCAGTCTGTTCTGTACATAAATTAATGATTCAAGTTAGAGATAACACTCTTAAAATCTTTGAAAACACGACGCTCGAAGATATTATAATTAAAGCATAAAGTACTTTTAATATGAGAATTGAATGTTCTATATTTGTAAAATCTACTAATCCTATAGGATAATAAGAGTATGAAATTTATTTCACCAAAAAATATACATCTTTTCAATCAAAATTTACGGTACGAAGCCCCTTCCGAAATTATAAAATTTGCTTTAAAATTTGCTGAGAAACCTTGGCTTACAACAAGTTTTGGTCCGTATTCGGCAGCATTATTACATGCGGTAACACTTCAGAAAAAAGACTTGCAAGTAGTTTGGTGCGATACCGGGTATAATACCAATGCAACATACAACCACGTACACTCTTTAATTGAAAAATTAAAGCTTAACATAGATATTTTTACACCTAATTATACCACTGCGTTTATAGAAAGTATGATTGGAGAGCCAACAATTAATAATCCCAAGCACGCTTTCTTTTCTGAAAAAGTTAAGTTAGAACCTTTTCAAGAAGCACTACAAAAATATACTCCTGATGTTTGGTTTACCAATCTTAGAAAACACCAAACCGATTACCGGAAATCGATTGATATATTAAGTTTCACCACAGATGGTGTTTTAAAAGTATGTCCTTTCTATCATTTTACCGATGCTCAAATGCTAGAGTTTATCGAAAAGCAGAACCTTCCTACTGAATTTGATTATTATGATCCCGTAAAAGCGCTTGAAAATAGAGAGTGTGGCATTCATTTGCAAGGGTAATTTCGAAACGGTTTCTACACATATTTCTGAAATATTTATGGTATTTTTCCTCTTCAGAATAGATTAAAACATGATACCATCTAAAGAAGAAGTTACTACTGCGTACAATCGAGTTTCACCGTTTGTACATAAAACACCTGTATTCACGTCCAACTTATTAAATGGTTTGGCTGAAGCAGAATTATATTTTAAGTGTGAAAACTTTCAGAAAATGGGTGCTTTTAAAATGCGGGGTGCTATTAATGCCATTCAACAATTATCTAAAGACCAAAAAAAAGCTGGAGTCGTTACGCATTCTTCCGGAAACTTTGCACAAGCGTTATCCTTGGCTGCAAAAAATTTAGGTGTGAAAGCCTATATTGTGATGCCTTCAAATGCTCCTCAAGTTAAAAAAGAAGCCGTAAAAGGCTATGGTGGGATTATCACGGAATCTCAACCTACCCTCGCTGCCCGTGAACAAGAAGCAAACCGAATTCAATCGGAAACAGGAGCAACGTTTATTCATCCTTCCAATAATACGGATGTAATTTTAGGACAAGGGACCGCAGCGATTGAACTATTAAAAAAACACTCAGATTTAGATTATATACTTACCCCCTTAGGAGGTGGCGGATTAATTGCCGGAACAGCTTTAGCCGCTCACTATATGACCTCGACTTGTAAAGTAATTGGTGGAGAACCTTTTGAAGCGGATGATGCATGGCGTTCTTTACAATCTGGAAAAATTGAAACCAACGAAACGGCAAATACCATTGCCGATGGCTTACGTACCAATTTGGGCGATAAAAACTTTCCTATTATCAACGAGTTGGTTACTGAAATTATACGTGTGGAAGAAGCCGAAATCACTGCTGCCATGCGCCTTATTTGGGAGCGCATGAAAATCATTGTAGAACCTTCGTCGGCTGTTCCTTTAGCTGCTGTACTTAAAAAGAAGGATTTTTTCAGAAATAAAAAAATAGGAATTATTATTTCTGGAGGTAATGTAGATTTAGAGAACTTGCCCTTTTAAAACTGAAATTTTGCGTTACTTTGCGCTCGATGAATAAAAAACTGCTTGTCCTATTTTTTTTAGTCCCTATGCTACTTTTTTCACAAGAGGAGGCAGAAGAGGGGTATTTTATAGATGCCAATTATTTTTATGGAACCATTGTCCGTCACAATAAGGATATAGCTCACTTGGTAACCAATCATCCTCAGGGATTGATATTGGGGTATAATAAAAAAACCTTTGGGTCAGCCCGCTGGCATCGGGAGTATAATTATCCAGATTGGGGGTTGTCTTTTGTGTATCAAGACCCAGGCAATGATATTTTAGGCAAGAATTATGGTTTATATGGGCATTTTAATTTCTACTTTTTAAATCGAAATATTGTATTTAGAGTAGGTCAAGGGATTGCTTACGCTTCCAATCCGTTTGATTTAGAAACTAATTTTAAAAACAATGCCTACGGAAGTGATTTTTTAAGCTCTACCTATTTATTGCTCAATTATAATAAACAACATTTGTTTAAAAATATTGGGTTGCAGGCAGGCCTAGCGTTGGTACATTATTCCAACGGAAATTTTAGAGCGCCTAACTCCAGTACCAATTCGGTTACGTTTAATGTTGGTTTGCAATATGAATTCAACACGGAAAAGGCTGAATATATAACCAATGTAGATGATACAAATATAACCGAACCTATAAAGTTTAATTTGGCATTACGAAGCGGGGTTAATGAAAGCGATTATGTCGGTTTAGGGCAACATCCTTTTTTGGTAGTTTCCACTTTTTTGGACAAACGGATAAGCTACAAAAGTAAATTTCAAGTTGGGGCTGATGTGTTCTTTTCAGAATTTTTAAAAAAACAAATAGAATATTTAGTAGCGTCGCGGTTAGATAGAACACTCACAGGCGATGAAGATTACAAACGCGTAGGTGTTTTTGTGGGGCATGAGCTTACGTTGAATAAGTTAGCCATTGTTTCACAATTTGGCTACTATGCGTATTACCCATATGATTTTGAGGGAAGAACTTACATTAGAGCAGGTTTAAAATATTATATCACAGACCAAATTTTTGGAGCAACCACGTTAAAATCACACGGAGCAAAAGTAGAAGGTGTTGAATTTGGAATCGGTTTTAGGATATAAACTATGAAGAAAATACTATACATATTAGCCCTTTTTTTATTGTTGGTTTCGTGTAATTCAGAAAACGCGCCAGATTGTTTTCAAACCATTGGTAACGAAGTAACCGAAGAGTTTGTAATGAAGAGTTTCAGTAAAATAAGAATAGAAACTGATGTCGCACTACAAATAAAACAGGGAGCCACACAGCAAGTATTGGTAAAAACTGGTGAAAACCTATTACCGGATATTTCCGTAACTATAGAAGGTGAAACATTAGTAATACGGAATAATAATAAGTGCAATTTGGTTCGTGATTATAAAACGGTACAGGCTATTGTGACCGCACCTAACATTACAGAAATAAGAAATGCTTCGGCTTATGATGTTTTCGGCGAAGGCACATTGTCATTTCCTAAGCTTACGCTAACCAGTAATAGTACAGGGAGCGTAGAAGATGTTCGTAAAAGTGGTGATTTTTACCTAAATCTTACGTGTGATGAATTTAACGTTTCCGCCAATGGCAATAGTGTTTTCTATATTTCAGGAACTACAAAAGAAGCGAGTTTAAAGTTCACTGATGAAACCCCTCGATTTGAAGGTGAAAACTTTAAAATTGACACCTTAACTATACAGCAAAGAAGTGCTAATAAAATGATAGTAAATCCAATAGAAAAAATAACAGGTGTTATCTTGGGTACTGGTGATGTTCTTTCGGTAAATAGACCTCCAGAAGTCGATGTAGAAGAATTGTTCACCGGTCGTTTAATCTTTCAAGATTAATGTATATTTATGCCTCGTTTAAAAATATGAAACAACAACTTTTTCTCCTTGTAACCCTTTTATTTACATGTACGCTCTTTTCACAAGAAAAAGAACAAAAACCATTTTCACTTGAAGCCGATTATTTCTACGGAAGTATTTTAGAACACAATCCAGATATTTCGCATTTAATTACAGGCCATCCAAGAGGTTTTATCCTTACCTATAACCGAAAAACATATGGTTTTAATGAATGGGAACGACGCTATCATTATCCAGATTGGGGTTTTACCTTAGCCTATCAAAACTTGAAAAATCAATACTTGGGTGAAAACATTGGAGTGTACGGTCATTACAATTGGTATTTTTTAAATAGAAATTTGGTGATTAGGTTAGGACAAGGAGTAGCGTATGCTAGCGATCCGTATGATCCAGAAACCAATTTTATAAATAACGCGTATGGTACAAAATTTTTAAGTACTACTTTTTTAAAGGCTAATTACGTAAAAGAAAACTTCTATAAAGGATTTGGGTTCCACGCTGGGTTTGGGATCATACATTATTCTAATGCTAATTTACGGGCACCCAACAACAGTACCAATACGTGGGCTTTTAATGTTGGACTTAGCTACCTATTTGATCACGAAAATTTCCCTGATTATATTGTAAAAGATGATCCACCAAGCTCGTCACATGCTGAAAAGTTAAAATATAATTTTGCCTTCCGATTGGGTTGGAATGAAAGTGATGTAGTAGGGCAAGGACAGTATCCATTTTATGTGGCTTCGGCTTTTGTTGATAAACGCATAAATTATAAAAGTACATTTCAAGCGGGTGTAGATGTGTTTTTTGCCAATTTTTTAAAGGAATTAATTTATTATCGCTCTGTTGCTTATCCAGAAGATGGTCTAAGCGGTGATGAAGACTACAAGAGAGTTGGTTTGTTTATAGGTCACGAGCTTCGTTTTAATAAAGTAGCTTTTGTTTCACAGTTAGGGTATTACGTGTATTATCCGTTTGATTTTGAAAACAGAATATACAATCGCTTAGGGTTAAAACGTTATTTCTTTAATGACAAAATATTTGCTTCAGTAACGGTAAAAGCGCATTGGGCAAAAGCTGAAGGGGTAGAATTCGGAATAGGAGTTCGCTTATAATAATTGCTGAAATATTTCAGAAAATGAAAAAAATATTATTTTTAATAACCTTGATAACCTTTTTAGGATGTGATTCCGATAAAGGATTAAACTGCTTTCAAGCGGCTGGAGATATTATTCAAGAAGAATTTACGGTCGATACGTTTAGTAGCATTATCGTTTGGGAACGTACACAGCTTATAATAGAACAGGGTGAAACTCAAAAAGTAGTAGTTGAAACCGGCGAAAACCTATTAAACGATATAGAGGTTCAAGTTAAAGATGGAGCTTTAAACCTTCGGAACAATAACGGATGTAACGTAGTACGAGATTATGGATTGACAAAGGTTTACGTAACTACCCCAAATATTGACAGCATACGAAACAGCTCAGGATTACCAGTTGAAAGTATTGGTACACTCTCGTTCCCTACTTTAGCATTAATAAGTGAAGATTTTGAAGAGGAAGATGCCTTTCATATAGATGGGGATTTTAAGTTGGATCTTCAGGTTGAAAACTTAGATATAGTTGCCAACGGCTTGTCAAATTTCTATTTATCAGGAACGGCAGATACAGCTACTTTTAGTTTATTTGCCGGAGATGGTCGTATTGAGGCCGAAAACCTACTGGTTGGAGAGTTGACGATTTTTCATCGAGGTACGCAAGATATGATTGTAAACCCGCAAGAAGCTATCCGTGGTAAAATTGTGAGTTTAGGAAATGTGATTGCTAAAAATAGACCTCCCATTGTTGAGGTGGAGGAACTATACAGAGGACGCCTTATTTTTGAGGAGCAGTAAGATCTACAAAAAGCTTTTCTAGAGTAGTATTTTTTTGATGCAGCTGAAGTATCTTTAATCCATTATCGTGTGCAAAATCAAAAACAGAACTACGCATATCTTTTTCCGAAGAAAAATAGATGTTATAGATAAAGTATCCGCCAGGATTTTCAACTTTTGTCACATTTGGTAATTGTTGTAGTGCAATCGTTTCAACTCGATAATCAAACTCTACTTCTACTATTTGTTGTTGTCCAGCTTGTAATTCGCTTAGTTTTTTGTCCAGTACAATTTGCCCTTTATTAATAATTATTACACGATCGCAAATAGCCTCTACCTCTTGCATAATGTGAGTAGATAAGAGCACCGTTTTTTCTTTTCCAATGCTTTTTATGAGTTCTCGTATTTCAATAAGTTGGTTGGGGTCTAAGCCGGTAGTTGGTTCATCGAGAATTAATACTTCAGGATTATGGAGTAAAGCACTGGCAATACCAACCCTTTGTCGATATCCTTTTGAAAGCTGCTGTATTTTTTTATTGGCTTCCGGTAAAAGTCCGGTGCGCTCAATAATTAGTTCTACTTCGGTTTTTGGCGTGTTGTATATTTCAGCTTGAAATGAGAGAAACTCCCGTACATACATATCTAAATAAAGCGGATTGTGTTCCGGTAGATAACCAACACTTTTTTGAATGTTATGATCTTCCTCTGAAAGGGTAAAACCATTAACAATAGCTGTTCCCTCTGACGCTGGAAGATACGTGGTCAATATTTTCATCATTGTAGATTTTCCGGCACCATTGGGTCCTAAGAAACCTACAATTTCACCCGTATTGATACTAAATGAAATATCGTTGAGAGCTTTTTGCGCTCCGTACGTTTTCGTGATATTTGAAACAGATATTGACATATTTTACAAAAAACAAAGCTACATAAATTTCTTACTGTGCAAGATTTAAAATTTACTTAAAACGTTTTTTAAATGATTAATAAATAGGTATTTTAGCCATTGTTAAAAAAACGACTATGTACAATCATTCACTTTATTGGTGGCATCCTTTTAAACTGTAACCTATCGGGATTATTGTACTTACATTATTATATATGAAAGTCCCGTTATGGGGCTTTTTTTATTTTTAAACTATGCAGAACAGTAAAAAATTACGCAATTGGTTAGATGCTTTTGGACTTGATCATCCTTTGGTTATTGCCGGTCCTTGTAGTGCCGAAACCCAAGAACAAGTATTAAAAATAGCACATCAATTAAAAGATACAGATGCTACCGTACTCCGCGCTGGAATATGGAAACCTAGAACCCGACCTGGAAATTTTGAAGGGGTAGGTGCCTTAGGTTTAAAGTGGTTGCAAGAAGCAAAACAAGAGACGGGAATGTTAACGACTACCGAGGTAGCAAATACCAATCATGTAGATTTAGCATTAAAACACGATGTTGATATTTTATGGATTGGTGCTCGAACAACCGTTTCGCCTTTTGTGGTACAAGAAATTGCCGAGGCTTTACAAGGAACCGATAAAACCGTATTAATAAAAAATCCGGTAAATCCAGATTTAGCATTGTGGCTAGGTGCGGTAGAACGTTTTTACAGTGCAGATGTTCAGAATTTAGGAGTAATCCACCGTGGATTTTCCACCTATGAAAAAACGAAATACCGAAATAATCCCGAGTGGCAAATCCCGATTGATTTACAAAATCAGTTTCCAGACTTACCATTAATTTTAGATCCTTCGCATATAGCGGGAAGACGCGATATTATTTTCGAATTATGTCAAACGGCTTTAGATTTAAATTACGATGGTCTTATGGTGGAAACCCATTACGACCCTGATAATGCTTGGAGTGATGCTAAACAGCAAATCACACCACAAACATTAGACCAGATGACAGTCGATCTGCGCATTAGAAAAAAAGGAGATGATAAAGCGGAATTCAATAACGAGTTGAATAAGCTGCGTGCACAAATAGATGTAATCGATGATAAAATTGTGCAAATGATGGGCAGGCGTATGAATATTGCCGATAATATTGGTGTTCTTAAAAAAGAACATAATGTGGCTATTTTACAAGTAAAACGATGGAATGAAATTTTAGGCAGGATGATTTTAGCAGGAGAACACAACAAACTTAGTGAAGAATTTGTGTTGCGATTATATAAAGCGATTCATCAAGAGTCTATTAGCCACCAAAAGAAAGTTTTTAATGAGCAATAACTTTCAATTAATTTTCTGACTTTTGCATCGATGAAAGGTATTGTTTATAAATCAACCGGGAGCTGGTACACTGTTAAATCGCAACAAGGTGATTTTTATCAATGCCGTATAAAAGGAAAATTTAGAATTGGCGGTATAAAAAGCACCAATCCTGTTGCGGTGGGAGATAAAGTGGTTTTTAAGGTAGAAAAAAAAGGTGATGAAACCGTAGGGGTTATACATACCATCGAACCGCGAGATAATTACATTATTAGAAAATCGGTTAATCTTTCTAAACAAACGCATATAATTGCCGCAAATATTGATGTTGCGTTTTTATTAGTTACGTTAAACAATCCGCCAACTTTCACCACTTTTATAGATCGATTTTTAATTACTGCAGAAGCATATCACGTAAAAGCTGTTTTATTATTTAATAAAATTGATACCTATAACGAGGATGAACTTTTAGAGATAAAATATCTTGCGGCTTTATACCGTAATATTGGATATGATTGTATTGGTATTTCAGCGAAAACAGGAAAGAATGTTGATAAGGTTAAAGCATTAATGAAAGATAAGATAACCTTGTTCTCTGGCCATAGCGGAACGGGTAAATCTACGTTGGTGAATGCTTTAGAATCAAATTTAGATTTAAAAACTGCTGAGATATCCTCACAACACCAACAAGGACAGCATACCACCACCTTTGCCGAAATGTACGATCTTTCTTTTGGGGCGCAAATTATCGATACGCCCGGTATTCGTGGTTTTGGTGTAGTTGAAATAGATAAAGAAGAGTTAGGTAATTATTTTCCTGAGTTTTTTGAACGGAAACAAGAATGTAAATTCAATAATTGTTTTCATATAAACGAACCGCAATGTGCTATTAAAGAAGCTTTGGAAGATTCAGAAATAGCTTGGTCACGCTATAAAAGCTATCTGCAAATTTTAGAAGGAGAAGACGAAGGCTATCGAAAAGATATTTATAAAAAAGAATAAGATAAGCTTGATGCTAGAAGGTGGAAGAGTAAGAAAGTACAACAAACTTAAAATTTTATGCGAATTGTATTACAACGTGTTAAAGAAGCTTCGGTAACAGTAGAAGATAAAACCGTTTCAAAAATTGGACAAGGTTTTCTCATTTTATTGGGAATAGAAGCGGAAGATACTCAAGATGACATCGATTGGTTATGTAGGAAAATTAGCAGGCTTCGTATTTTTTCTGATGAACAAGAAGCGATGAATTATTCCATTCAAGATATTAATGGAGAAGTGATTGTTGTAAGTCAATTTACATTACACGCAAGTACCAAAAAAGGAAATAGGCCTTCTTTTATAAAAGCTGCAAAACCAGATGTAGCGATTCCATTATATGAAACTTTTCTTACAACATTAGAAAAGGAACTGGGTAAAAATGTTCAAACAGGGGTGTTTGGAGCTATGATGGATGTTTCGTTAATTAACGATGGACCGGTTACAATTACGATAGATTCAAAAAATAAAGAATAATTTCACATTTTTTTAACAATTATGTATATTGCATTCCATGCGATTACTAATTACCCCAATATTACTTGCTGTATTATCATTAAATACCTTTGCTCAAGACCCTCAGTTTTCTATTGGTGCTGTCTCAACAGAATTGATGGAAAATGCCAATAGCATTTTATTAGACGAAAAAATAGAAATTGATATTACCGAAAATGACCAAATGGTTTATACAAACTATAAAGCAGTCATGGTACTCAATAAAAGAGGGGATAATAATGTAGATGCTTATGCGCGTTATGATGATGATGCAAAAGTGAAAGATATTGAAGCGTGGGTGTATGATGCTATGGGAAACGAAATGGAGCATTTTAAAGAACGTGACTTTAAAGATGTCAGTGCTTCAGATGGGATTTCGATATATAATGATGATCGCATTTTATATTTAGATTATACTCCAACGACATATCCTTACACGTTAGTTTTCCAGTCGGTCACTGAAAGTAATACCACGGCTTTTATCCCAAGATGGTTTCCTTTGGGCGGATACTATACTTCTACAAAAAATAGTGAGTTTATTATTAAATATAACCCAACCAATAAACCAAGAGTATTAAAAAAGAATTTACAAGGATACGATATTTCAATTTCTGAAACACCAGAAGCTTTTGTTTGTACCGCTAAAAACATGAAAGCTGTTAGTTATGAGGAGTATAGTCCTTCATACCGAACTATTTTACCCCATGTTAAATTTGCTCTTAATAATTTTTATTTGAAAGGCGTTCCTGGTTACGGTAAAGACTGGAAAGAGCTCGGTACTTGGATGGATAAACAATTACTTACTGGGGTAAGTGATCTTCCATCAACAACCGTTGCTAAAGCAAAACAACTTGCTGCTAGTGAAACGACAAACCTTGGGAAAGCAAAAAAGATATACGAGTATCTTCAAAACAAAGTGCGTTATATTAGTATACAAATTGGTATTGGAGGATGGAAACCTATGTTAGCCGAAGATGTTGATAAATTAAGTTATGGCGATTGTAAAGCGTTAACAAATTATACAAAAACACTATTAGATATTGTAGGGGTTCCCTCTTATTATACTGTTTTGTATGCTGGTGATAATGAAATTGATTTTAATCCCGATTTTGCTACAATTGAAGGAAATCATGCAATTTTAGGAATACCGGATGGGAATGATATAACTTGGTTAGAATGTACCAGCCAAGGTACACCTTTTGGTTTTGGCGGAAATTTTAGTGATGATCGAGATGTATTGGTCGTAACACCTGAAGGAGGTAAAATTGTTCATACAAAAGCTTATACCTTTAAGGATAATGTTCAGGAAAATTCAGCGAATATCACTGTTTTCCCTTCTGGAAAAGTACAGGCAGACTTTTCGGGGACATATAGCGGGCTGCAATACGATGAGGCATATCGAGTAGGTGCCCTAGATAAAGGTGATCTAGAAAAGCACTATAAAAATCGATGGAGTTACATAAATGGATTTACTATTGAAGATTATGAGCTTACCAATAATAAAGAGGATATTCTGTTTTCTGAAGAGATTTCGGTTAATATTCCTAATTACTGCTCTTCCATTGGTAATGATTTATTATTTGGATTAAATGTCTTTACACAATCGGTAACAGTGCCACCTCGTTTTTCAGATAGAAAACAAAAACTTCAAATTGCGGAAGGATTTACAGAAATTGACACGCTTACAATAAATATGGTCGAAGCCCTTAGAGTTGATAGCCTTCCTGAGGCTGTAAATATTGAAAATAAATTTGGAAGCTACTCCTTTTCTGTATCAAATATTTCTGAAAACACCATCGAATACAGACGTACGTTTATATTAAAAAAAGGCATCTTCCCCGCTTCAGATTATAGAAAATATAGATCTTTTTTAAGAAGGGTTTCTAAATTAGATCAGTCAAAAATACTTTTAAAACAGAATAGCTAATTATACTTTTTTATTATGAGATATACCATTACAATTTTAGTTGCAGTATTTAGTGTTCAGCTTGCTTTTTCTCAAAACTTTCGCTTTAAGAAAGTTTCAAAAGAAGAGGTTTTAGAAAAACAACATCCTACAGACTCTACTGCAGATGCGGCCATTTTATACCGTGAAATGAATACCCGTTTTCAATATTCAGAATCTGAGAATTTCTATATTTTGACAGAAGTTTTTGAGCGTATTAAGATTTATAATAAAGACGGTTTTGATTGGGCTAATAAAAAAGTGAGGCTCTACCAAGGCGATGGAGGTCTAGATGAAGAAATTTCTGGATTAAGGGGCTATACTTACTTTATGGACGGAAATAAAATGAAAGATGAGAAGCTACGAAACGACGGTATTTTTGAAGAAGAAGCCAATGAATTCTGGAAAGTTACAAAATTCACCATGCCGGCTATTACAGAAGGCTGTGTAGTTGAATACAGATATACTATTAAATCACCATTTATAACTAGTATAGACGAATATAGGTTTCAAGAACAGATACCGGTAAATAAGGTAGAAATGCAATTTGCAGTACCAGAATATTTTAATTATAAAAAACACCAAAAAGGGTGGTTACCTTTTCGTATAGAAGAAAATGGTACCACACAGAGTATTTCATACAATTACACTGTACCCGTAAGCAGTGGTTTTGGTAAGGCAGGAGCAGCGCCGGAGAGAAAATCTGCTAAAATAGAATTTCGGGAAAACAGTTATTCGGTATCCTTAAACGATGTACCGGCAATAAAAGAAGAAGCTTTTTCTGGAAATATAGATAATTATACCTCTGGCTTAAAGTTTGAACTTTCGTATACAAAGTTTCCAAATTCTACATTAGAAATGTACACTACCACATGGGAAGATGTTTCCAAATCAATTTACGATTCTAATGCTTTTGGGGATCAGTTAAAACGGGATAATTATTTTGATGACGATATAGATAAGTTGGTAAATGGAATAACCGATCCTAATAAAAAGATGATTGCAATTTTTGAGTACGTAAAACAAAAGATGTCTTGGAATTCTTTTGTAGGATTATATACGCAGGAAGGAACTAAAAATGCCTATAAAAAGGGGTCAGGAAATATCAGTGATATAAATTTGATGTTGGTATCTATGTTACGATATGCAGGGCTTAATGCGAATCCAGTTTTGGTAAGCACAAAATCCAATGGAATCCCTATTTTTCCTACCCGAAATGGTTTTAATTACGTAATTGCTTCAGTAGAAAATGGTAATTCTGTGGTTTTAATGGATGCTACCAATAAGGAAGGAGAACCCAATGTTTTAGAGGCAGAATTATTAAACTGGCAAGGAAGAATAATACGCGAGGATAGATCATCTTCATGGGTTTCGTTATATCCTTCAAGTCATGCTTCGCAAAGCACGATGATGAACCTTAGCATAAACAAAGATGACTATTCTGTTTCTGGCTCGGCTCAAAATCAATTTACCGGGCATTATGCACTTCAGCAACGAAAAACTTATAAAAATATTCAGCAAGACCAGGTGCGTAAAAAGCTAGAAAAAAATAGAGGCGAAACAGAAATATCCAATATAGACTTTAAAAACCTGGAAAACTTGTATACTCCAGTAACTTTAAAGTATGATTTTGAAAACTTTGATGCAGTTGAGGAAATAGGAGGCAAGTTATACCTTTCTCCGTTGCTTTTCTTGGCTATAGACGAAAACCCATTTAAACTGAGTGAACGTAACTATCCTATTGATTTTAATTACCCAGTAAAAGATAGATATATTGTAACTGTTGATATTCCTGAAGGATATACTGTGGAGTCTGTTCCAGAAAGTACTAACTTTGTTCTTGGAGAAAATTTAGGTGCTTTTAAATACTTAATAAATAATGTTGGGAAAAAATTACAGATATCGGTAGAGTTTGCAATAAACACAGCAATCATGCCTGCCCAGGATTATAGCAATATTAAAAAATTCTTTAAGCTACTAATTGACAAGGAGCACGAGAAGGTAGTGCTTTCAAAAGTATAAATAATGAATATTGAAAATGCACAACAGGCGGTAGATGCTTGGATTAAACAACACGGCGTTCGTTATTTTAATGAACTCACCAATATGGCCCAACTTACTGAAGAAGTAGGTGAAGTAGCCCGAATCATTGCTAGGCGATATGGGGAGCAAAGCGAAAAAGAAAGCGATAAGGATAAAGATCTTGGTGAAGAATTAGCCGATGTGTTATTTGTTGTACTATGTTTAGCCAACCAAACCGGGGTAAACTTAGAAGAAGCTTTCAATAAAAAGCTTGATATTAAAACAAAGCGCGACCATGATCGCCATCATAATAATGAAAAATTAAAATAATGTTTAAAGAAGTTGTAAATCACAAAGGGTTTTGGCGATCAGTAGTTTTTTTAGGTATCGCCTTTGTCGTGATATTTGTACTTGTAAAATGGGCTTTTGAAGGATTTTCAGCTTCTTTTTTTGAAGAGCGCAATCCGTACTTATTAATAGGCGGCGGTTTATTGGCAGGTTTAGTGTATGGCTTTTTCGTTACCTACGGAAAGTTTAAAAACAGATTGAAAAAATAAAAAGACTGCCTATGAAAGCTGTGCTCAGCTGCAAAAAATCTAAAGGGGTCTCAGCTACCATACAGATTTCGGGCTCTAAAAGTGAGTCCAACCGATTGTTAATATTACAGTCTCAGTTTCCAAATTTAAAGACCGAAAATCTCTCAGAAAGTGATGATACCATGGTGCTGCAAAAGGCATTAATGTCAAATAAAGGCGAGGTTGATATTCATCATGCGGGTACAGCGATGCGTTTTTTAACCGCCTATTTTGCAACCCAGCCAGATGCTTCGGTTGTGTTAACAGGGAGTGAGCGAATGCAACAACGCCCTATTAAAATCTTGGTAGATGCCTTATTGGATTTAGGTGCTGAAATTAGGTATCTTAAAAATGATGGCTATCCACCTATAGCTATTTCAGGAAAAAAAATAATAAAAGATACTGTTTCAATTGCTGCAAACGTAAGCAGTCAATATATTTCGGCTTTACTTTTGGTGGCGCCTTCTCTACAAAATGGATTAAAAATAAACATTACAGGGAAAATCACTTCGGCTCCATATCTTCAAATGACGGTAGCCTTGCTTCAAAAAATAGGGGTTCCTTGTGTTTTTTCTGAAAATAATATCAAGGTACAACCTGTTTCAGAAATTGAAGACAAAGCTATTTTAATAGAATCTGACTGGAGTTCGGCTTCTTATTTTTATAGTACCGTAGCTCTTTCAGAAGAAGCTTCCATAACCCTAAAGGGGTATTTTAAAAACAGTTTACAAGGAGATTCAATCTTGGCGACTATTTATGAAACTTTGGGAGTTAGCACCTCTTATAATGAAGAAGAGGCTTCTATTACCCTTGTAAAAACCAATAAAACAATTGCCGATCACGTATTGTTAGAACTTTCAGATGCACCAGATATTGCCCAAACAATTGCAGTAACTTGTTTTGGATTGGGAATTGGGTGCAAATTAACCGGTTTGCACACCTTAAAAATAAAAGAAACTGATAGGTTGGTTGCCCTAAAAACGGAATTGGAAAAATTAGGAGCTAAAATAGTGGTTACAAATGAAACGTTAGAATTGGTTTCTTCTGAAGAAATAAAAGAAAACATTACAATACAAACCTATAACGATCACCGCATGGCAATGGCTTTCGCACCTTTATCACTTAAAGTTTTACTGCAAATTAATGACGCGGGAGTGGTTTCAAAATCGTTTCCAACCTTCTGGGAAGACATTCAAAAAGCAGGAGTAAAAGTCGATTTTAAATAATAATTGCTTATTTACTTGACAACCCCTATGTTGAGGTTGTATATTTGCAACTTTTCAAGACAAAACACTACTTTCTATGGGAATGAAACTTTCTAATTTTAACTTCGACTTACCAGACGAATTATTAGCCGAATATCCAGCATCTAACCGCGATGAAGCCAGATTAATGGTTTTAAATCGAAAAGAAAAGACGATTGAGCACAAAATGTTCAAAGATCTTATCGATTATTTTAATGAAGATGATGTGTTGGTTTTAAACAATACTAAAGTATTTCCGGCGCGATTATTTGGTAATAAAGAAAAAACTGGAGCTCGTATTGAGGTTTTCTTATTGCGCGAACTAAACCCAGAAACCCGTCTTTGGGATGTTTTGGTAGATCCTGCTCGTAAAATTAGAATAGGAAACAAATTATACTTTGGCGAAGACGAATCTTTAGTGGCCGAAGTAATTGACAACACAACTTCGCGTGGACGTACGCTTCGTTTCTTATTTGATGGTTCGTATGAAGAATTCAGAAATAAACTGACAGAATTAGGTGAAACACCGTTGCCTAAATATATTAAAAGAGATGTGGAGCCAGAAGATGCCGAACGGTACCAAACCATTTTTGCAAAAGAAGAAGGAGCTGTTGCTGCACCAACGGCAGGGCTGCATTTTTCTAAGCACTTATTAAAACGCCTTGAAATTAAGGGGATTAATTTTGCTGAAGTTACATTACACGTAGGTTTAGGGACTTTTAGCCCAGTAGAGGTTGAAGATCTTTCAAAACATAAGATGGATTCTGAAGAAATTTCACTTCCTCAAAGTTCTGTAGATACCATTAATACAGGAATCAATAGAAAAAAGAGAGTCTGTGCGGTTGGAACCACTGTTATGCGTGCTTTGGAAAGCTCTGTTTCTTCAAACAGTATGCTTAACCCGTATGCAGGATGGACAAATAAATTTATTTTTCCTCCTTATGACTTTAGTATTGCAAATTGTATGGTAACAAACTTTCATACACCAAAATCTACATTATTAATGATGGTGTCTGCATTTGCAGGACATGATTTTATGAAAGAAGCCTACGCTGAAGCGGTTAAAGAAAAGTATCGTTTTTACACATATGGTGATGCGATGCTTATTATTTAATAAGTTGACATAAATTATCTAAAAACCCTGATGATTCATCAGGGTTTTTTGGTTTAAAATAGTAATTATTTCACAGTGTCAAAATAAAAAAGTATCTTGTAGTGTTGTAAATGAGTCAGCTACAAGAGCGTATGAAAAAAATTACTTTTTTCTTCTTTTTAATACTTTTTGCAAACAGTGCCTTTTCTCAAGAAAGGAGCGCTGATACTCCTATTAGTTGGCGTACAGAGAATATTGAAGAAATTACCCCAATTGAACTTCCTCCACTCAATCTATTAGCTTTACAAAAAGAAGACAGTATTAATGATCGAGATAAGTCTATCCCTTGGCGTTATGGTGTTAAGCGTAATTTAAAAATTGATCTTCATAATGACGGGCAAGTAACCGTACTTGAAAATGGAGATAAAATTTGGAGAGCTGCAGTAAAATCGCCGAATGCAGTCAATTTAAGCCTAAATTTTGATGAGTTTTTTATTCCTGAAGGAGGAAAATTGTTTCTTTATAATGACGATCAAAGCGAAATACTAATGCCGTTGTCCACAGCGCAAAATAGGGATAACCAACAATTGGGTTCTTGGTTTGTAAGTGGTGATGTTATTTGGGTGGAATATTATGAACCTAAATCTGTAAATGAAGACGTGCTACTAAATATTGGAAGTATTATTCATGGGTACAGAATGAACGAAGTAGAACGATATGTAGAAGATATTCGAGGTTTAAACGATTCTGGGGATTGTAATTACGATGTTAACTGTCCAATAGGTGAAGATTTTGATTCTCAAAAAGATGTATTAAAAAAAGCAGTAGCATTACTTAATTTAGGAAATGGATATTTGTGTTCTGCTGTTTTAATAAATAATACAAAGAATGATAAAACTCCATACTTACTTACAGGGAACCATTGTTTGGATAATAGCGATCCTGCTTTTTGGTCTGTACGGTTTAATTGGATGAGTCCAAGTCCTATTTGTGGCGAAACAGAATTGAGTTCAGATTTACAAACAAACTTTACTATGAGTGGTGCAGAATTAAGGGCACATAATTCACTCAGTGATTTTGCTTTGGTAGAATTGCATAACACTATTCCTGAATCTTGGGACGTTGCTTTTGCAGGATGGGACATTACGGATGATTTGCCGGAGTTTGAGGTAGGTATTCACCATCCTAATGGAGATATAATGAAAATATGCAGAGATGATTCAGGAGCTGTTAAGGAAACGGCTAATGGAACTGAAGTTTGGTTAATTGGAGGTGTTTCTGAAGGAGAAGGAGACGGATGGGAACTTGGAACTACTGAAAGTGGATCATCCGGTTCACCTTTGTTTAATGAAAATGGAAGTATAATTGGTCAATTGTATGCAGGGAATGCTTTTTGTGATGGACTAGATAATAATAATGATTACGATATCTACGGAAGACTAGCTGTCTCTTGGGATGCAGGATCAACCCAGGACAAACGACTTAAAGAATGGTTAGACCCACTTCAAACAGGACAAATAAGACTTGGAACAATACAAAATATACTAAACACCCCAGAATTTGAAATTACTGGTGATTTAAAAATATATCCAAATCCTACTTCAGAAATGGTTACTGTCTTAAACAGTCGCTACCCTAATCTTACGTATGGTTTTTACAGCGTAACAGGACAACAACTAAGTAACGGATCTGTATCAAATACTATGAATACTATTTCGGTTGCTCAATTTGCAGAAGGCATCTACTTTTTAAAATTGACCGATTTAGATAGCAATTCCAGCACAACCAAAAAAATTATCATTAATAGGTAGCTGCTCTTTGTATAATTCTGAAACATAAATACTTCTTAATCTTTCTGTAAACTAATATGTAAACATTAATTTTGCAGCTTATGGTTTCAGAGAAAAAAGACATACGAGCATTATCTAAAGAAGAGCTAAGAGACTTTTTTGTAAGCATTGGCGATAAAGCCTTTCGTGGAAATCAAGTCTACGAATGGTTGTGGAGTAAGGGGACACATAATTTTGAAGAGATGACTAATATCTCTAAAGAAACCCGAGCACATTTAGAACAGAACTTTGTAATAAACCACATTGAAGTTGATAATCTTCAAAAAAGTAATGATGGCACGATTAAAAATGCCGTAAAACTTCACGATGGATTTGTGGTTGAGTCTGTTTTAATTCCTACGAAATCTCGAACAACAGCGTGTGTTTCTTCTCAAGTAGGCTGTAGTTTAGATTGTAAGTTTTGCGCAACGTCACGTTTAAAACGGATGCGAAACTTAAATCCAGATGAAATTTTTGATCAAGTCATGGCAATTCATAAAGAGAGTATGTTGTACCACGACAAACCCCTCTCTAATATTGTATATATGGGAATGGGAGAGCCTTTGATGAATTATAAAAACGTTCTCGAGTCGGTTAAAATGATTACTTCGGAAGAAGGATTGGGAATGTCTCCAAAACGGATTACAATTTCCACTTCGGGTGTTCCCAAAATGATAAAAAAACTGGCCGATGACGAAGTTAAATTTAATCTGGCCGTCTCCTTACATTCTGCTATTCAGGAAACGCGAGAACAGATTATGCCATTTGCAAAAAACTTTACCTTACCAGATCTTCACGAATCGTTAGAGTATTGGTATGCGAAAACAAAACGTCGCATTACATACGAATATATTGTGTGGAAAGATATAAATGACACTGAAAAAGATGTAGATGCTTTAGTGGAATACTGCAAATCGGTTCCTTGTAAAATAAATTTAATTGAATACAATCCAATTGACGATGGTGAATTTCAACAAGCAAATAATTCAGCAATAGATTTATATATTGATAAATTGGAAAAAAATAGGATACCTGTTACAGTACGTAGAAGTCGAGGAAAAGATATTGACGCCGCTTGTGGGCAATTGGCTAATAAAAGCTAAAACTATTTTTCTTTTATTAATATGCACAAAATTTTAAAATAAAAAAAGAGCGGTTTTTAAACCGCTCTTTGCTTTTGTTATATAGTATAAAAAATTATTTCTTAGCTATTTTTACAGTCTTTTTAGCTCCATCAATACTAACAGTAGCTAAATAAACACCAGATTTAAGTGCAGATAAATTAACTGCCTCATTAGTGTTAGCTAATTTCTGAGATATTACTTGCTGTCCTAAAACGTTGTATAATTCAACTGATTGCATTGCAGAATTAGCTCTAAGGTTTAGCATATTGCTGTTGTCTACAAAGTAAGTAAAGCCATTGAATGCTTGGTCATTAACACTTAAAACACCACTAAGTGAAACATTATCAAAATTGATAATAAATTCATCTGATACATCATGGTGTCTAAACACAATGTATAAATTAGTTGCGCCAGCCAAAGAAGAAACATCTAGAGTTCTAGAAACTAACTCTCCTGCTGCTGCAGGATCATCGCCTAAATTTTCAGTAAAACTAACTGTTACTGAAGTGTCGGTGTTTTCAAAATCTGCAATTGTATTTCCTGTAGAAACATACACTGTATAATTTTCTGCAGAAAAACTAGGATCTTGTCCTCCAACCATATATTCCAATAAAAGATCAGAAGCTCCAGTCACATCAATAACTGGTGAAACTGCATAGTTATTTGGTGTTAACGGGGAGCCATTCCAAGATTCTGATGACATGTAATTATCTACTCCATCCTGTGCTGTACTTGGGTCATAAGCCATGAAATTATTTCCATCACCATCTTCGTCTAATAATGTCCAATCTGAAATATCCTGATCTTCAAAATCATCACTAAACAATTGAGCATTCATTGTAAAAACAGCAAATAATGCTGCTAATAAAGTAATTTTTTTCATAATATATAATGTTTTTTAGTTCGTAGCTAATATAGTGCTGTCTCTTATACACATCTCCGAGCCCA
>CAJXPE010000012.1 GCA_913057965.1 uncultured Marixanthomonas sp.
TTTTAAATAATAAATGAAAAATTTAAAAGGCAAAAGTTTAGTTCACTTTTACATTTTTCAGTTTTACATTTTATATTAATAAAACGTTTCGTTTTTCTTTTCCATTCTTCTCAACAACGGTGAACAGCGGTAGCGTTCTTCGTGATATTCGCCATACATCGCATCTAGTTTTTCAACACACCAATCGATTCCTTTTTCGTCTGCCCAAGCCAATAATCCTTTTGGATAATTAACGCCTTTTGTCATGGCATTGTCGATATCTTCTGCTGAAGCGATGTTCCAAAATAATGCATCGGCCGCTTCGTTAATCAACATCACCAAAACACGATCGAAAATTTTTTGCGCTAACGCCACATCTTGATTAGGCTCCGGCTTCGTTGCTTTCTCAGAATAATCGTAGTATCCTTTTCCTGATTTTCTTCCGAGGTAACCAGCTTCAGAAAAACGTTTTTGTGTGAAGGATGGTTTGTAACGTGGATCGTAGTAAAAGGCTTTAAAAACGGTTTCGGTTACGGTGTAGTTTACATCGTTTCCTATAAAATCCATCAATTCAAAAGGGCCCATTCTAAATCCGCCAATTGATTTTAACGACCAATCGATGGTTGGAAAGTCGGCAATGCCTTCTTCGTAAATTCGTAGCGATTCGCCATAAAATGGACGTGCTACTCTATTTACAATAAATCCAGGTGTGTCTTTTGCTACAGCAACTGTTTTGCCCCAGTTTTGAATATTCATTGTTGTTTTCCGAAGTACTTTATCTGATGTTTGTATCGCAGGAATTACCTCAACCAACTTCATTAACGGTGCGGGGTTAAAAAAGTGAATGCCTATACAACGCTTTGGTTTTTTTAATGCTGAAGCAATAGAAGCAATCGATAAAGAAGAAGTGTTTGAAGCGATAATCGTCTTTTTAGAAACGTAGCTTTCCAGTTCTTGAAAAACCTTCTTTTTAATGTCCAGGTTTTCAACAATGGCTTCAATGGTTAATTCTGAATCGCTCAAGTCTTTTAAAGAATCTACATACGTAATGTTATCTTGAATACGTGCTTTTTCAGGTTCATCGATTCGGCCTTTTTCAACCAAGCGAGCCATTATTTTTTCTAAAGCTGCTTTCGATTTATCTAATGCTTCGGTATTTGTATCGTAAAGTTTTACCAAGCAACCGGCCGTTGCAGCTACTTGCGCAATTCCGCTTCCCATGGTTCCACTTCCTATTATTCCAACGTGTTTAATCATATATTTTAACTATAAAATTTAAAAGTTCAAGTTCTATTCACTTTTACATTTTAAATTTTTCGGTTTATTATTTTCTATTTTTTACTTTCCTTTAAAATTTGGCTTCCGCTTGTTTACAAATGCATCAACCCCTTCGGCATAATCTTCACTTTGTGCCGATTCAATTTGTAATTTAGATTCCAATTCTAACTGACTTTCTAAATTGTTAGACATCGATTCATTCAACAAGCGCTTAGTGAGCCCTATTGCTTTTGTGGGCATATTCGCCAAGTTATTTGCAATGTTGTTTACTTCTTCCATAAACGTTTCCGAAGAAACTACTTTGTATACCATTCCTAATTTTTCAGCATCGGTTGCTGAAACTTTATCACCCAACATCATTAATGCAGAAGCTTTCTGAAATCCTATTAATCGTGGTAAAAAGAACGTTCCGGCACTATCGGGAATCAACCCGATTTTACTGAATGCTTGAATAAAACTCGCCGCTTCTGAAGCTACCACAATATCGCAAGCCAGAGCAATATTTGCTCCCGCTCCCGCAGCAACGCCATTTACGGCAGCTATAATTGGCTTTTCAATGCTTCGGATTCTCTTTATTATCGGGTTGTAATGCTCTTCCAATATTTTTTTGAAACCAGGATTCAGTTCTGGCGAAGTGACTTCTTTTAAATCTTGTCCGGCACAGAATGCTTTTCCATTTCCGACTAAAATAATAGCTCGAACTTCTGCGTTCTTCTCGCAAGCATCTAATTCGTCTTGTAATAAAAAAGCCATCTCACGATTAAAGCTGTTAAACTTTTCGGGACGGTTTAAGGTGATGGTTGCTACTTTATTTTCTATGTTGGTGGTTATGCTGCTCATTATTTTTAATTTAAAATGTAAAGCCGCAAAAGTTCAAATGAAAAAGTGATTGCTTTACTTTAAACTTTATGGTTTTACATTTTTTGGTTTTTCAGTTTCTTTATTTTAAACACTTGAAATAATCAAATGGCTCTTGGCAATCATCACATTTAAATAATGCTTTGCAGGCTGTAGAACCAAACTGACTCACCAAATGTGTATTAGTGCTTCCGCAATTGGTGCATTTAACTAGCTTTTTTTCTCCTAGTAACACATCTTTATCTGCAGATTCAGACATCGGGCGTGCGATTCCATATTCTTCCATTTTCTGAAGCCCTTCTTCTGAAATCCAATCGGTAGTCCACGCTGGAGAAAGGATTAATTCTATTTTGGCTTCTTTTCCTATTTCTGAAAAAGCAGCTTTGAGGTCGTCGCCAATCACATCCATTGCGGGACATCCAGAATAAGTAGGGGTTAGTTTTATGGTTACTACGCCATCTTGCTCGGTTGCTTTACGAATAACACCTAAATCTAAGACCGTAAGCACAGGAATTTCAGGGTCTGAAACGGTTTTCAGAACCGGAATTAAATCTTCTTGTATGTACGGTTTTTCTGCAATCATCTTTCTCTTTTTAACTCTTAAGTTCTTCTATGTGAATCTCGGCTATTGGTATAAGATTCCCGCCTACGCGGGAATTTACCAAGTCATATTTGGATAGGTTCGTTGCATATATTGCAAATCGGCTAATAAATACCCCATATGTTCTGTGTGAACGCCTTTTTTCCCTCCTCGAGTGAAATACTTCCGTTCTGGAACCTCAAGGGTTGCTTCTTCTAAAAGTTCTGAAACCTTTTCATAATACGTTTCTTTCATTCTTGAAACATCTACTGCGATTCCTTCTTCTATCATCACTTTGTCAGCTTCCATTACATCGAACAATTCATCTGTAAAACGCCACATCGCATTGATTGCCTCCTGCATTTTTTCTTTACTTTCATCGGTACCATCGCCTAAACGCTTTACCCAATCTGAAGAAAAGCGTTTATGATAACTTACTTCTTTAATTCCTTTTTTTGCAATAGCTACCAAGGTTTCATCTTTGCTGTTTTGAAGTTGCTCCATAAGCATTAAATGATACACATCGAATAAAAATTGACGTGCCATTACGTGCCCAAAATGTGTGTTTGGTTGCTCTACTAACAAGACGTTTTTGTACTCTCTTTCAATACGTAAAAAGGCAATATCGTCTTCAGTTTTATCTTCTCCAGCAAGTTTTGCCGCATACTGATAATAGCTTCGGGTTTGCCCTAATAAATCTAAAGAGATGTTTGTTAGCGCAATATCGGTTTCCAAAGTAGGACCGTGACCACACAACTCTCCTAATCGCTGTGCAAGGATAAGCGAGTTATCGGCTATACCGAGAATGTATTTATATAAATCTTTATTCATAGTTTTTAAGCTGAAAAGTTCAAATTTTAAATGTAAAAGGTCAAAGTTTTAATTTCTGTTCTCTATAAACTTTTACATTTTTCGGTTTTGAATTTTTAATTCTATACTACATGTGCTTTACATCATCAGGTAAATCATAAAAAGTAGGGTGACGGTAGACCTTATCTTGAGCTGGCTCAAACAGCTCCCCATTATCTTGCGGGTTAGAAGCCGTAACGTTCTTACTTTCTACAACCCAAATACTTACGCCTTCGTTACGTCTTGTGTATACATCGCGTGCGTTTTCAAGTGCCATTTCGGCGTCTGCTGCGTGTAAACTCCCAAAGTGACGGTGCTCTAAACCATTTTTACTTCGAACGAATATTTCCCAAAGGGGCCAATTTTTTTTAGTATTTCCCATATTAACTTGCTTTTGCAACGTTTTTATTTGCTTTCTTTTCCGCGTGTGCCATTGCTGCATCTCGAACCCACTCGCCATTTTCCCAGGCATCTACTCTCGCTTTCATACGTTCTTTATTACAAGGGCCGTGACCTTTTACTACTTGCCAAAACTCATCCCAATCAATCTCACCAAAATCATAATGACCTGTTTCTTCATTAAACTTCATATCTGGATCTGGAATTGTTAACCCCAAAATATCAGCTTGGGGCACAGTTTGATCTATAAATTGTTGACGCAATTCGTCATTCGATTTACGCTTCAATTTCCATTTCATGGATTGCTCCGTATGCACAGATTCAGCATCGGTAGGACCCAACATCATTAAACTTGGCCACCACCAACGATTTAAGGCATCTTGCGCCATTTCTTTTTGTTCATCCGTTCCTTTACAAAGCGTTAGCATAATTTCATATCCTTGACGCTGGTGAAAACTTTCCTCTTTACATACACGTACCATTGCACGGGCATAAGGACCAAATGATGTGTTACACAACGGCACTTGGTTAATAATTGCTGCTCCATCTACCAACCAACCAATAGCGCCCATATCGGCCCACGTTACTGTTGGATAATTGAAAATAGATGAATATTTTGCTTTCCCAGAATGCAATTGCTCGTACATTTCTTCTCGAGAAATCCCTAAGGTTTCACAGGCTGAATATAAATACAATCCATGACCTGCTTCATCTTGAACTTTCGCCAATAAAGCCGCTTTTCTACGTAATGAAGGGGCTCTGGTAATCCAATTCCCTTCAGGTAGCATCCCGATAATTTCGGAATGTGCGTGCTGGGATATTTGGCGAATGTGGGTTTTTCTATATTTCTCCGGCATCCAATCTTTCGGCTCTATTTTTTCGTCACGTGCAATACGTGCTTCAAATATTTCTTCTAAATTTTTTACTTCTTGTTCACTCATAATCAGTTTATTTAAAATCTCATCCTAAAATGGGTGAGATTCCCGTCTACACGAGAATTAAACATCAAAATCTACTTTTACTTTTGAAGATGTCGGCACTGCTTGACAACTTAATACAAAGTCTTGCGCTACCTCATGGTCTTCCAAAGCATAATTTATTTTCATTTCTACATCACCTTCTAATATCTTGCATTTACATGTACTGCAAACACCGCCTTTACAGGCAAATGGCAAATCGGCTCCATTGTTCAAAGCTGCATCGAGAATGTTATCAAAGTCTTTAGTCATGATAAACTCAAACTCCTTCCCACCATCTACAATGGTTACTTCTACTCCTTCTACATTTTGTTTTGCGAGTCGCTCTGCGCGTTTTTTATCTTCTTCTGAAAGACCGGTTACAAATAATTCAAAATGAATTAAGTTTTTTGGCAATCCAGCTTCCACTAAGTAAGTACTAACGTATTGCACCATTTGCTCCGGGCCACATAAAAACACTTCGCTAGTATCTGGAATATCGATAAACGTATCGGTTAATACTTTCATTTTTTGATCGTCAAATCGACCGTTTAACAACTCGATATCGCGTCTTTCTTTTGTAAGGAAATAATAGATTTCTAGTCTTCCAAAATATTGGTTACGAAGCTGTTCTAACTCTTCCTTAAAGATAATGGATTTTGCGGTTTTATTCACATAAAACAACTTGCAAGTAGCTTTAGGCTCTAATGCTAAATGTGCTTTTAACATGGACAACACAGGTGTTATACCACTTCCTGCTGCGAAAAAAAGATAGTTTTTCTCTTTCTCCGGCTCAGCATCTACTCCAAACATTCCGCTGGGCTCCATTACTTCTAAAGTGTCTCCCGCTGCTAATTGTTCGTTTACGTAGGTAGAAAATTTGCCCCCGAAAATTTGCTTTACGGCCACTTTCCATTCTTTGTCCGCCGGACTAGAGCAAAGACTATATGATCGACGCGTGTCTTCGCCATCAATGTCAGCTTTTAGGGTTAGGTGTTGCCCTTGACGGAAGTTAAACTCCTCCGAAAGGTCTTTAGGCACGTCAAATGTGATCACAGAACAATCGTCTGTTTCTTTATAAACGTCCTTTACTTGTAATTTGTGAAATTTTGCCACAGTTGTTTGTCGTATTTATTACACAAAACTAACGATTGTTAGTTAGAATTGCAAGATGCAATATGTTAAGTATTATTTAATTTAACCTTTAATAATCAGTATATTATGATTATTTGTTAAAATCAATTTAGTGTAGTATATTCATAACCATAAATCTCCCCAGTATTTAGTGCGAAGTGTTTTCACTGAAAGAAATGAGATTTATAAATTTTGCTGTAGTTAAATTTTCAGTATTTCTAACTTTAGGAATACTTTCAGCATATTTCTTTCCCACAACTATTTTTTCACTGCCCTTAGTCCTTTCCTCTTTTATTCTACTTTTTATTGTTTGGTTTCTTGAAAGGAAGCGGCTTCAAAAATCCATCTTTTTTGGTGTTTTGAGTTATCTAATTTTCTTCGGAATTGGCTTTGCCTGTTATCAATTACAACTCCCTAAATTTCAAGACGAGCATTATTCGCACGTTCTTTCAAAAGGAGATACTTCTGAAACATCTTTGCTTTCTTTAAAAATTACGGAAGTTTTAAAACCAGATCGCTATAACCATAAATATATAGCGGAATGTATATCTGTCAATAAAACAGAAACAACTGGTAAAATATTACTGAATATTCAAAAAGATTCTACCTCTACAGAATACACTATTGACGATGTACTATTAATTTCTGAAGAAGTAATCACCATCCCAAAACCGTTGAATCCACATCAATTTGATTATTCAGAGTATATGAAAAAACTTGGGGTGTATTATCAAGTTAGAAGCAAACCTCGATCCATTTTAGTTTTTGAAAAAGGTAGCAAAACCATTCGTGGAAGCGCAGAGGGCTTTCGAAATCATTTAATTGCCAAACTCAACAAAAGCAATATTAACGATAATGAACGATCCATTATCCAGGCTTTGGTTTTGGGGCAACGACGGGATATTGACAAAGAGTTGTACGCCGATTATGCTGCCGCGGGAGCAGTTCATATTCTAGCTGTTTCAGGATTACACGTAGGAATTTTATTTTATATTCTGAAATGGCTGTTCTTCCCTTTGGGAAACTTACGCTATGGAAAACAATTGAAATCCATCGTGATTATTGGCTTTTTGTTTGGCTTTGCATTGTTGGCAGGGTTGTCACCTTCGGTGGTACGAGCTGCTACCATGTTTTCACTGTTTTTATTTGCCGAACAGTTAAAACGCCCCACAAATAGCATAAACACACTATTTATTTCGTACTTATTCTTACTTATTATCAATCCGTTGTGGTTGTTTCATGTTGGGTTTCAATTGAGTTATCTTGCGGTCTTCTTTATTTTGTTGATTCAACCTAAACTATTTAGGTATTGGTATCCTAAAAATCGAATTATACGTAAAGTCTGGGCGATTATCACCGTATCTGTTGCCGCTCAAATTGGGGTTGTACCGTTAAGTTTATTTTATTTCCATCAATTTCCCGGGTTATTTTTATTGACCAATATTGTGGTGCTTCCGTTCTTGGGAATTTTATTGGGATTTGGATTAGTGATTGTCCTCTTGGTTTCAGTAAATATGCTTCCAGATTGGTTATCCGAAATTTATAATTATCTGGTTCTATGGCTGAACAATTTTATAAGCTGGGTGGCCAAACAGGATGCTTTTTTATTTCAAGACATTCATTTTTCCGAAGAAAAAGTATTGGCAACATACTTGTTTATCGTAACAGCTATTTTACTTTGGAAGTATTATTCCTATCGTCGGTTAGTGGTTTGTTTAATGAGTATTTGTTTATTGATTGGAGTATTTATTTGGGATAAACGAGAAGCTTCAGGCAACGAGCTAATTGTTTTTCAGAAAAACAGAAACACCCTTATTGGAGTTAAAAACGGAAGCAATCTATTACTTTTAAAACCTGATACCCTTTCAGAGACTGCAAAGAATGCATTCCCAATTAAAGGCTATAGAACCGCCAAACAAATAGAAAGTTTTTCAGAAAAGCTATTTCCGAAGGTATTCTCATATAACAATCAAAATATATTGGTTTTAGATAGTGTAGCAGTGTATCCCAAAAGCGCTAAAATTGATATTGTACTGCTCACCCAAAGTCCGAGAGTGAACTTAGAACGTTTAATCGATAGTTTGCAACCTAAGCAAGTCATTGCCGATGGAAACAATTATAAAAGCTACGTAAAACGCTGGCGTACTACCTGCAAACAGAAAAAGCTCCCCTTTTACCATACCGGTACCAAGGGAGCCTTCATTCTAGAGTAGTGAAACACTTAACTAAAAACCCTACTCTTAAAAAGTGCCTTCAAAGTTTTTTTGATATTCCTGCCAAGCTTCGGCAGTTGTTAATTTTTTATAATCGTCATTCGCTATCATTTTAAGGAATATCTCTAATTGTTGGGGTGTTTTATACCCGGGAATTGCTTGTATTAAACTACCATCATCTTGAAAAAAAGCTAGACTTGGGTAGCCCGTTATTTTTAACGCATGTGCAAATAGATGTTGTGAATTGCGTCCTTTCCTGCCTTCTTGGTAATTTGGGTTTGTATACGTAAAATCTTCAAAAGTAACCTCTTCGGTTCCTTCTGCATTAAACTTTACAGCGTAGTAATTTTTATTTATGAATTCAATTACATTTTTATCGCTAAACGTATTTCTATCTAACATTTTGCATGGACCACACCAATTGGTATAGACATCCATAAATATTTTTTTAGGTTCCTTTTCTTGTGCAGCCAAGGCTTCATTCATGGTCATCCAATTAATTTTTTGGGCCGAAATGGAACCTGTAGCAAAAACTATTAAAAGAAGTAAAATATTTTTCATAAGCATGTAAATTTTCTGTTTTTATAATAACAAAAAACGTTCCACACAAAGGGAACGTTTTTTATTCTAATTTGTTGTGTTACTTATCTAACTCCGTGCATTAATCGTTTTAGTACGGGATTAAGTGCTAAAATCAATAAGCCTGCAACGGTTGGTACCACTGTAAATATTAAGAAAAAAGTTGAGAGTGAATACTGTTCTGTAATATTTTCAATTTGCCCTCCTACTACGGCCGCTAATTTATTACCGATTGCAATGGCGAGATACCACATACCGAACATAAGGGCAATCATCCTTGCTGGAACCAGTTTAGATACATAGGATAACCCTACAGGTGACAAACACAACTCGCCAAGGGTATGGAAGAGGTATGCAAAAATCAACCAGATCATACTTACTTTTACACCTGCGGTAACACCATACGATCCATATGCCAACAGCCCAAATCCAATTGCCATAATAATAAGCCCTAACGCATATTTTACAGCTGCTGATGGATTGTATTTACTATCCCACCATTTTGAGAAAAAGGATGCAAAGGCAATAATAAAAAATGAATTTAAAATACTAAACCAAGACACGGTTATCTCTACTTGGTTGTCTTTAATTTCGGTCACCGTAGCTTCAACTATACCACTATCCCTATCTTGGGCAATGGCGTTTTCTTTGGCAAAAGCTACTTTTTCTTCATTTAAATACCCGAAAATAGTTCCTTCGTTATTTTTGTTAATGATTTTTATGGTAGAACCTACTTCAAAATCTTTAGGTTCAGAAATGGAAGTAACCCGATCTACCACGGTTACACCTGTTTCAATATTGGTGTTTTCGGTAATGGGAATATAATCGATCGTTTCGTTGCCATCGGCATCAGTGCTTTGAACTTCAATTGCTTTGTAAGACACATCATAAGCAGTTGTAGAAAGGTCTCTGTTAAGCATCCAACCTACCAAGCCCCACATACCTAAAAAGCAAATAGCCAACACAATGTTTGACCCCGGTATCGTTTTAAATGTCCTTTTCCACAAGAGAAATAAAACATAGGTAATAATCGCAAGTGGCACTACGGTCAATAGAATATTTACAATGTTGTAAATTATGGCAGCATTCCCACTCAACACTCTATCCACATTATCTCTTGCAAATAAAATTAATGAAGAGGCACCTTGCTCGAAAGAAAGCCAGAAGAATACCGTGAAAAATGCAAATATTACAAAAGCAATCATCCGGTCTCGCACTACTTTGGTATATCTTGAGATGCGCCTTATAACCAATACCAAGAAAAGCATTAAACCTATTAAAACGGTAACTATTTGTCCTGACATGCCAAAAGCTTCGTAAGGGAATAGGTTGATATTACCAATTTTTGAAAGTGGATCGTTTATTAAATACCCAAGACCAATTATTGATGTTATTACAATTAAAACCTTATCTAAAAGTGTAAATGGATTTTCTTTTTCTTCAGCATCTTCAGTGTCTTCTTGCGTACTTTTTTCATTGATATTTTGAGGCAATTCAACTTCGTGTTGTTTCGATGGTTTTGCACCAATTTTACCAAATAGGTTTTTAGAAAACCAAAATTGAAGCGTTCCTAAAAACATGAAAATCCCGGCTAAACCAAAGCCCCAAGACCAACCTACACGTTCTGCCAAATAACCGCAAAGCATCATCCCGAAGAATGCACCTGCATTAACCCCCATATAGAAAATGGTATAAGCTCCATCTTTCTTTTCGGGGTTTTTCTTATACATTTCAGAAATAATAGAGGTAATGTTGGGCTTAAAAAAACCAGTACCAATTACCAATAAGCCAAGACCAATGTACAGAGACGCTTCTGTCTCCAAGGCCATACTAGCGTGACCCAAGGTCATAATCAAGGCTCCAATTACAACAGCAGACCGATATCCCGTTAATTTATCAGCAATAATCCCACCTAAAATTGGGGTAAGATATAATAAACCTGCATAGGTCCCGAAAAGTGCACCTGCGTTTGCTGCAGTCCATTCCCACCCGGGATTGTAACCAATGGCAGCCATGGTTAGAAAGTTAACCAATAGAACGCGCATTCCATAGAATGAAAAGCGTTCCCACATTTCGGTAAAGAAAAGAACGAACAATCCAGCAGGATGGCCCATCACTTTGTCTTTAAACAGGTTTTCAATATCTGTGTTCATATTCTTCTCGTTATTTTAAAAGAAAGTTAGTTGATTTTTTCGTCAGCCAATTCGTAATTTTCCTGCTCCATCATATCACGCTCATTATCTTCGGCACCGTGGGTCAATTTCTCTAATTTCTTTCTGAAAATCATCACCAATAAACCAAAAGCTACACAGAAAATTGCAATACCTGTAAATACAGTATATTCACCTAAACCAGATGCAGATTCACCTAATAATCCGGCTACTTTATTTCCTAATCCAGTCATCGCAAAATAAACCCCCATCATTAAGGAAGCATATTTAAGCGGTGCCAATTTGGTTATATAAGAAAGTGCTACAGGCGAAAGACATAGCTCTCCAATTGTATGGAACAAATACGCCGCAACCAACCAATACATAGCTGAAGAACCATCGTTATTATACTGAGCAGTGGCTCCAGTCATAAAAAAGAAACCAGCACCCATAATTATAAGCCCAATACACATTTTAAAAAGAGAGGTTGAAACTTTTCCTTTTAGCTTTCGTTTTGCCCAATAACCGGCCACTATCGTACCAAAAATTATAATGAACATAGCATTAAGCGATTGAAACCAAGAGGCAGGTACTTCCCAACCCATTAGCATTCTATTTGTTTTTTCAGAAGCATAAATATTCATTAATCCACCAGCTTGCTCAAAAGCACCCCAGAAAACGATTACCATTAAAAAGGATATAAACAATACAATAACTCGATCTTTTTCCTTTTTATTTAATGGACGTTTCATCGCCGCTTTTTCTTCTTCATTTTCTGATGTATTGGTATTGTTACCTACGTATTTTAAATGTTTTTGACCTAACACATATTGCAACAGACCTAAAGCCATACCTATACCCGCTAATCCAAATCCATAATGCCAGCCATATACTTCACCTACATAACCTACGATTAAACTGGAAAGAAAAGCTCCTACATTAATACCAATATAAAAAATGGTAAATCCTTTATCTCTTCTAATATCTCCTTTTTTGTATAAACCTCCCACCATTGTTGAAATGTTAGGTTTTAACATTCCTACTCCAGCGATAATTAGGCCTAGACCCGTATAAAAAGCCCACATTTCTTCAACAGCTAAAATACTGTGACCAGCTACTAATAGAATTCCACCATATAAAACAGATTTTTTCTGGCCTAGAAACTTATCGGCTATCCAACCTCCTGGAATGGAAGCAACATACACCAACATCGTATACCACCCGTAAAGCTGTAAAGCTTCATTATTAGTCCAACCCAATCCAGCATTATCACTAAGAGTCTCAGCTACTAGATATAGCACCAAAATTGCTCGCATTCCGTAGTAGGAAAAACGCTCCCACATTTCGGTAAAGAATAGGATATATAGACCAACGGGGTGTCCAAATAACTCTTTCTGTTTCTTGTATTGTAGTGTATCTGCCATAATCTTGAAGGGTTAATTTAATTGTTTTTTTATAAGTTTTCTTTAATGAAATTGGTCATTTTAGTATATAAGTGCAAACGGGTGTTGCCACCATATATTCCATGATTTTTATCGGGATAAATAGCCCAATCAAATTGTTTATTGGCCTGTACCAAGGCTTCAATTAAGCGCATCGAATTTTGTACATTCACATTATCATCCGCACTTCCGTGTACTAATAAATAATCACCTTTTAACTCGTTTACATGCGAAAGAGGTGAATTCTCGTCATAACCACTTGGATTCTCTTGTGGCGTTGTCATATATCGCTCGGTATAAATACTATCGTAAAAACGCCAGCTAGTTACTGGAGCTACTGCTATTGCCATTTCAAACGTATCGGCGCCTTGAAACAAGCAGTTGGAGCTCATAAAACCACCATAACTCCATCCCCATATTCCAGTTCTAGAGGCATCAATATAGGGCTGCTCACTTAATTTTTGAGCGGCTGCAATTTGATCTTCTACTTCGTATTTACCCAATTCTTTTTGAGTCATCTTTTTAAAATCACGCCCTTTAAGTCCTGTACCGCGACCGTCTACACAAACTATAATGTATCCATCTTGAGCCAACATTTGATGCCAATAATCATTTGAGGTGTTCCAAGAATTTGAAACATTTTGAGATCCTGGTCCTGAATATTGATACATAAACAGTGGATATTGTTTGTTAGGATCAAAATTGTTAGGCTTAATGGTGTACATATTTAAATCATTCCCATTTACTGAAATAGTTGAGAATTCTTTGTCAGAAATATTGTATTTAGCCATCTTGTCTTTAAGAGCTTTATTATCTTCTATTGTTCTAATCAGCTTACCGTCTTTAGCTCGGTTCAAAGTAAACAAATACGGAGTTTCTGTATCGTGAAAAGTATTGATAAAATAGGTATAATCTGCACTAAAATCGGCACTATTGGTTCCAGTTTTATCACTTAAACGAACTTTGTTCTTTCCGGAACGTAAAATGGAATACACATCACGGTTTATGCTTCCGTTTTCGGTACTTTGGTAATAAATACGACCGGTGTTTTGGTCAAAACCATAGTAATTGGTTACTTCCCAATCGCCATCTGTAATTTGATTAATGAGTTTTCCAGTTTTATCGTAGTGGTAAATATGGTTCCAGCCACTTTTTTCGCTGGTCCAGATAAAACTATTATCATTTAGGAACGTAAGGTTATCTGTAATGTCAATATACGCCTTGTCTTTTTCCTCTAGAATTAATTTACTTGTATTATCGGTAGCATTTATAAAAACCAAATTAACTGTATTTTGATGGCGATTTGTTAACTGTGCACTTAATACATTTTTTTCTTCCGTCCATTTTATTCGTGGAATATAATAGCTATTGTAAGAGTCTAAGTCAATTTTTTCAGTTTCGCCTGTATTCACATTATAAATATGCAGGGATACTTTTGAGTTTGCCTCTCCTGCTTTTGGGTATTTAAAAACTTCTTGTGTAGGGTAAAGTTCTTCTCCATACATATCCATAGAGAAACGAGGCACTTCGGTTTCATCAAATTTAATGTACGCTAATTTATTTCCTGTTTTATTCCAATCAAACGCACGAACAAAGGCAAATTCTTCTTCGTATACCCAATCGGTAATCCCATTTATAATACTGTTCTTTTTTCCGTCGGAAGTAATCTGAATGGTTTCATCTGTTTTCAGGTTTTTAATAAACAAATCATTGTTCATTCCGAAGGCAACTTTACTACCATCTTTACTGAAGTTTGGCTCTTGTATCTGTTCATCTGAAACCAACGTCAATTTTTTGGAGTCCACATCATACACATAATACGTTCCCAAGGCAGAACGTCTGTAAATTTGCTTCAATTTTGTGGCCAATAACAACTTGCTTTCGTCATCACTAAATTCATACGAAAGTATTTGATCCACCTCTGGTAAGTTATTTGAGTTTACCAACGTTCGTGACTTTTTCCCACTTTTATAATCATACACATCAATAGTCGAACCATTTTTGCTTCGATTTAAAACAGAATATTCTTTTCCGTTATCTAAAGACCGAAGAACATCTAAGCGTTCCGCTCTAAATTGGCCGCCCCAAATATCTTCTAAAGTTATGTTTTTTTGTTGTGCTGTAAGTGTGGAAACTGCCGTAAGAAAAAGCAGTAATAATGAGGTGTAAGCTGTTCTTTTCAAACTGTTAAAATTTTATTACGCCAATGTTACTAAAATTTCACGAAATTAAGGTGCTTTTTTGTGTTAAATACGGTCTATTGTTGGCAACTTTGCTCTTTTCAACAATGCTATAAATAGTATATTTGTAGTTCAATTTCATAAATATGGCGAAGCCCGTTACCGGATTTTCAAAAAAGACAAAAGCAGAAAAAATAGATTGGTTGTCAAAAACCTATCTCAACAACAACCCTGAAGCAGTACAAACACTTCAGCAATACTGGAATGAAGACTCTAAACTTCAAAAACTGCACGACGATTTTATTGAAAATACCTTGAGCAACTACTATTTACCTTTTGGTGTTGCTCCTAACTTTTTAATTAATGGAAGTCTGTACGCACTGCCCATGGTAATTGAAGAAAGCTCCGTAGTGGCAGCGGCCAGCAATGCGGCAAAATTTTGGTTGAATCGTGGCGGATTTAAAGCTCAGGTGCTTTCTACACAAAAAAACGGCCAAGTACATGTAGATTACTTCGGAAATGAACAGGATATCGTTTCATTTTTTTCTGAAGTAAAACCGAAATTGATCGAGAGCGTTTCTACCATTCAGAAAAACATGAAAAAACGCGGTGGCGGTCTATTGGACATTGAACTTGTTTCAAAGACTGAAAGTTTGGACGGCTACTATCAATTGCATTGTACTTTTGAAACGCTTGATGCGATGGGCGCTAATTTTATAAACAGCTGTTTGGAGCAAATCGCAAAAACCTTTGAAGCCGAAGCAGATTCCTTTGAATCTTTTAAAGCCAACGACACATTTCCTGAAGTGGTGATGAGCATTCTATCCAATTACGTACCAGAATGCTTGGTGCAAGCTAAAGTTACATGCAACGTAGCCGAATTAGCCCAAAAAGACGTTTCTGGAGAGGATTTTGCCCAAAAATTTGTTCGAGCGGTCCAAATTGCCAAAACGGAGCCTCGTCGAGCCGTAACCCATAACAAAGGCATTATGAACGGTATCGATGCTTTAATTTTAGCTACGGGTAATGACTTTAGAGCGGTAGAAGCAGGCGTGCACGCTTTTGCTTCGAAAAATGGAACCTATACAAGCTTAACAGATGCTAAAATTGAAGGGAATCTTTTCACCTTTTCAATCGAAATTCCGTTGGCAATTGGAACCATTGGGGGACTTACCAATTTACACCCGCTTACAAAATTTGCATTTGAGTTATTACAAAAACCTAATGCAAAAGAGTTAATGGAATTAGTCGCAGTAGCTGGTTTGGCACAAAATTTTGCTGCTATTCGTTCGTTGGTGACAACTGGAATTCAAAAAGGACATATGAAAATGCACCTAATGAACATTTTAAACCAAATGAATTCTTCAGAAAATGAAAAGAAACAAGCCGTTGCTCATTTTAACGACAATACCGTTTCGCATAGTGCCGTTATTGAATACATAGAACAACTTCGATCTTAATTTGGAAAAATCATTTTACAGCAACGGGAAATTATTACTCACCGGCGAATATGTCGTGTTGGACAGTGCAACTGCCTTGGCCATCCCTACAAAATACGGACAACGCTTAACAATTAAACCTGCCTCCCTTAACGAGTTGTTATGGAAGAGCTTTGATGTTAATGAACAATGCTGGTTTAGCGCTTCTTTTGCTTTAAATACTTTTGAGATACTAAATACCGATAATCCTAAAACAGCAAATACACTCCAAAAAATAATACGAGAAGGGCAACGTCTTAATCCAAAATTTCTAACCAATACAGAAGGAATTCAGGCGACAACCAACCTAACATTCCCACAGGATTGGGGATTAGGGTCTTCTTCTACGCTAATTAATAACATTGCCCAATGGGCGCAAGTAGATGCTTTTAAACTACTTCAAAATAGTTTTGGAGGCAGTGGATATGATATTGCGGCGGCGCAACAAAAACAGCCTTTTTTCTATCAATTAAAAGAAGGGCAACCCTCCGTTAAAAACGCCCACTTACAATGGGATTTTAAAGACAAATTATTTTTTGTTCATCTTAATCAAAAACAAAATAGTAAAGAAGGGATTGCTCATTATAGGAATGCGGAAGTTAATAAACAAGACATTGAAAAAATTTCAGATTTAGGGAAAAAACTACTCCTTTGCTATACACTTCAGGACTTTGAAAACGTAATGCAGAGCCATGAAAAAACCATTTCAGGAATTTTACAAATTCAAACCGTCAAACAAAGGTTGTTTCCGGACTTTGGAGGAATTGTAAAGAGTCTCGGTGCTTGGGGTGGTGATTTTGTATTGGCAACTGGCGATGAAGTCAGTCAAGAATATTTCCGAAGAAAAGGATACAAAACCATTATCTCATTTAACGATATGATATTATAAAAAAACCTCCTCGAGAACGAGAAGGTTTTTAATTTTATAATAGTTTCAACTAACTACATTAATAGAAATTAGCTCTGTTATCTTCAATTTCCGCTTTACTTTTTAAAGCTTGATATAATTTATTATTTACAGCGTTTGCACCTGAGTTTAATTGATTGATATAACTTGCGTAATTATCAAGTTCTGGCGCTTTATTAACTGCCAATACTTTCACTTTAAAAACACCTGTTTTACCGTCAATTAATCCAGTGGTTTCTCCCGCTTTTTCACCAAATGCAGCACCTACCACTTTTGGCTCGCTACCCGCACCCGGAATTATTGGGTTTGACATCGTTACAGCCGTTGCGGTTTGTACCGACACATTTTGACTGGAAGCAACTTCTTGAACTGTTGAACCAGATATAGAAGCTCGTATCTTTTCAGCTTTTTTCTTGTTACGCAATATAGGAGTCACTTTTGCAGACGCTTCAGAAACACTCATTAACCCTTTTGGACTTTTACGCGTTACTTGTGCAATTACATATCCACCAGGAATGTTAAAACGTTTTACATCGCCTACTTTAGTTTCTTCTTCAAAACCCCAAGTAATGATGGTACGGTTATTACCTACCCCAGGAATATTGGCATCTAATTCACCTATTTTATTAACTGGGCGCACCGTTAAGTCTTGTTTTTTCGCTGCTTCAGCAAAATCACCATCTTTAGCAGCTACTTCAAAATTAGTTGCTTTTGAAAAGGTATTATTGATTGTCGCTTCAGAAGGCTCAATGTTTTTAGTTACTGTCGCTATTTTTACAGCGCGCTGTTTATTCTTTTGTTCTAATACTTGGGCAACGTGATAGCCAAAATTTGTTTCAACTACACCAACCGTTCCTTCATTATTATCAAAAATGAAATCGTTAAACGCAGGAACCATTCTACCTGGTCCAACAAATCCTAAATCACCACCTTTGTCTTTGTTTGAAAGATCTTCAGAAAATTCTGAAGCCAATGTTTCAAACTTACTCTTATCTTTATTAATCGCTGCCGAAAGACTATCTGCTAATTTTTTAGCTGCTTCTTTGGTTCTTGTCACATCCTGCGGAGCGGTTTGCAACCCTTGGTAACGAATTAAAATATGTCTTGAACTAACAGAATCTGGCAACTGCGCTACAGCAATCACTTTACTTAAGTTTAGCGAACCTTGAGCTTCATAAGGACCATAGATATCGCCTTTTTTCATAGAAGGAATCGTATCGGCTAACGGTGCTGGTAAATCTTTTTTGAAATACCACCGGTCTGCATATCCTTGATCTGAATTTTCATTTACAAATCTTTCGTTGTCATTTGTATTTCTGAAACCAGCAACAGTATCTTTATACTCAATTCTATCATTTAATAATGCCGCTACACTTGCATTTGCATCTTGAATATCTTCTTCTGAAGGCTTTTCGGAAATAGACACATATTGAATATCAATTTGCTTGTCTACTTCATATTCGCTTTTATGTTCTTTTATATAGCTTTTTATTTCTTCGTCAGAAACAGAAACATCTCCATCAGGTATTTTATTAAATGGCACCTGAACATATTGAATGTTTATTTTATCATTTTCAAAATGATATTGTTGTTTCCCTTCAGCTAAGGTAGAAACCAAACCTCCTTTTACAAGGTTCATGTACATATTTTGAAGTGCTGCTTCTTTAATGTTTTTAATGTAATCTTGCCACTGACCGTATAATTGTGGATTTCCTTTTATACTGGCTACATACTGCTGCACCAAACCTTCGTCGTATTCTCCCAATTCGTTTTGAAACGTTGGGTTTGCAGCCAATGAAGTACGCATGGCGTTGTTTAACTGTTCTCTTTCTACTGTTAATCCTAATTCTTCATACTGCTCAGAAAGAAGTGTGCTTCTCAATTCGCGTTCCCAAACCATGTTCATAGCTTGTGCTGTAGTTGCGTTAGGCCCCAAGTTACGTTGCGTAGCTTCTACTTGCTGCATAAAGTCTTGACGACTAATCTCGTTGCCATTTACAATTGCTACGGTGTCTTGGTCTTTACCAATTCCAGAGCCTTTTGCAAGGACATCACTTAAAATAAAAGCAAAAAGTGCTAATGCTATAATTAAAATAAGGAAGATTCCTCTTTTTCTAATACTGTTTAATATTGCCATCTGTCAATCAAATTTATAGGGGGCGAAAATACCATTTTCAACCCATTAATAAAAAAGTTTGTTAAAAAAAATTGAAGTTGATGTATAAAAGTTTCAAAAGGTTGAAGATTAGTTGATACCTTGACAGATATAAGCTTCAAGTATTTAAAAAACTAATCTTCAGATTTTAAAAAAAGCTCAACCATTTCAATTTTCGTGTTTGAAACTTCAAGGATCTTAAACAAGAAGCCTTCCGTTTCTACTATTTCACCTTGGTTGGGAATCCCTTCTGTGAAATAAACAATTAAACCGCCTAATGTTTCGTAATTTTCATTTTCAGGCAAGTTAAATTTATAGGTTTCGTTTAAATAATCCACCTCGTGGCGCGCCGAAAATTTATAATGATCATCAGCGCGAACTTCTTCCGTTAATTCGGTGCTGTCGTGTTCATCTTCAATTTCACCAAAAAGCTCTTCAATAATATCTTCCACCGTCATAATACCTGACGTACCGCCATATTCATCAATTACCACAGCTATGCTTTTATGTTTTCGAGCTAATATGTTTAACACATCTTTCGCTAGCATGGTTTCTGGTATAAAAACAACCGGCATCAATACTTTTTTTATCGTTGCGGGTTTTTTGAACAACTCAAACGAATGAACATACCCCAGAATATCATCAATATGCTCATTGTAAATAATAATTTTAGAAAGACCTGTTTCCGTAAATAACTTGCTCAATTCCTTGGGAGTGGTTTTAATATCAACTGCAACCACTTCGGTTCGAGGCACCATTACTTCGCGAGATTTTACTTCAGAAAAATCCAATGCGTTTTGAAATATCTGTATTTCACTATCCACCTCATCGTGGGTTTCAACTGTTTCCATTTGTTCGCTAATGTAATTCCCCAATTCCATTTTACTGAAAGTAAGCTGGATAGTATCCCCCTTAGTTTTAAAGATAACTTTTAAGACCAAATCTGAAATCCAAATAACGAATTCTGAAATCACAGAAAACAACATATAAAAGAAGTAAGCAGGAATTGCAAACACTTTAATAAGCTTATTGGCATATATTTGAAAGAATACTTTAGGTAAAAACTCTGCTGTAAGTAGGATTACCAAGGTAGAAATTATAGTTTGTACCAAAAGACCGGTCATCCCTGCAAGTGGAATAAATTCCATGAGCAAATCGCCCATAAACAATCCATATACCACTAACGCAATATTATTACCAACAAGCATCGTGGTAATAAACTTGGAGGGTCGATGTGTTATTTTTTGAAGAATTTTTGCCAGCAAATCATTTTGCTTCTTCTCAATTTCAATATGAACTTTATTGGAAGACACATATGCTATTTCCATCCCGGAAAAGAAAGCCGATAGGATAAGCATGCTAACAATAACAAGAATACTGATTTCCATTATTGGTTTTTATTACGTTCTTCCATTTTTTTACGAAAGTTTCGCTTAAAGAAGAACATAAAGATAGCAACTAATGCAAAAAAAGCAAATAAATAGGCTCGAGTTCTATTTTCAGCCCAATTGCTCCACACCAAATACAATGAAAAAAGAGCCATTACTATGTAAACGTATTCAAAAAGCTTAAATATTTTCTTGTGCATTTTCTTCTTCTTTTTTTGTGTCTATTAATTGAACGCCTGCGTTTTTTCGAGATAAAAAGGTTGTAAAATCTTGACTAGAATCAAACCAAGCGCCATCATTATAAGAACCGTCTTTAAACTCTATTTGATACGGTTTATTCGTAAAAACCCATTTATTTTTTTGATCCCAGTACAATTGGTCTGCTCGCAACACTAAACTATCATGAGTAACCAATACTACATTGTCTCGTAAATCAACAATCCCTGTATTATCATACCGAATAGCATAATTTGATGTTACGGTACTTTTTTCTTTTTTTTCATTCCAAAACCGCACTTCTACACCCTCTGGAAATTCTTGATATGGAAAATCAAAATTAGAGTAATCATGGAGCACCGGAGCAATTAAATTGGTTATAACCTTACCGGAGTCTGTGTACTTTAAGTTTATTTCTTTTCCAATGGCCAAGGGAGCATTATCTTTTAAAGATAATTGTTTTACGTTTTTATAATTTCCTTCACATGAAAAAAACGTGATGACAAATATTATTGCCATCACGCTTTTAATACTATGATTGAAAGTGATCATCCTTATAGATTAGGTACTCTTACACTACCGCCTACCCAACAGTTAAACGTAACTGTTTTTCCGGCCATACCTTGACTAAAGATATCATTTTTAGTTGGAGCACGTTGTCTATAACTACTAGCAGCAGCATTTGCTGAAGAAGCAACCGATGCATCTACACGAGCAGCTTTTTCTGCCATCTCTGCAGCTTTCCAGTTAATCGCTCTTTTTTCAAACGGTGTACTACCACAACTGTTTGCACTTTTAGCATACATCGTTGCAATTCGTAAGTATGAAGTACCGTCTGATGGTTTTATTTCAAGTAACTTTCTATAGTACGTTCTTGCTTGACCATAGCTTCCTTTTCTACGGAAGTTATCAGCAATTTTTCTATAGATTTTTACTTTTGCTGCAGGTTCAGTTTCAAGATCAGCCGCTTCATTGTAATATTCCATGGCTTTGCTTGTGTTACCATCCTGATCAGCTAATTGACCTAGGTAAAACGCAGATTTTGCAGAAGGCTCTATCGTGTGTAATTGCTGTACTAATTCAAAGAAAAGTGGTGTATCACAATCTTTAGCACTTAAACGCCCAGCAGCTCTTTTTAACCAATTAACGTCATCTTTTTTAGAGTCGAAGTCTTTTTGATACAAAGGAATTAGGTTATCACAGTCTGCTAGAATACCTAACTTACCATTCACACTTCCTTTAACCTGCCCATACGCTTTAAGGTTATTTTCATAAGCACTCATGTACTTTTCTTCCTTTGAAGAAAGCTTTGTACCTTCATCTTGCTTATCCATATACCCAGTAAGCTTTTCAGCTAACGAATTTTCTTCTTTTTCAATTTTTGCAGTTACTGCATCATAAAGGTCAAAAACTTCTTGAATGTCTTTATTACCTTCATCATATAAATCTACTGCTAAAGAAAAGTAAGCATATAAAGCTTTCGGACTTGTAAAGTCTTCTTCATGCTTGGTAAAAGCTTCATTAAAAGCATCAAATTGCTCTTGCTTAGTACCTATACCGTTTTCATATCTAAGTTTAGCGATGTCAGATAAAACTTCGCCTTCTTTTGTTTTTTTAGGAAAATGCTCTAATCTAAGGTTGTAAGATTTAATTAAATCTTCAATCTTGGCTTTATCTCCATTATCGATAAAGTCCTTGAACATTTTTTCGGCGTATTGATACGTCGCCAAGTTATAACTTGGACATTCTTTAATAAGTTTCTCGTAGTAAGGCAATGCAGCCTTATAGTTTTTAGCTTTGGCCGGCTCAACAAACAAGGACAAATTAAGTTGACAATCGTCCATTTGAGCGAAACTCTTACCACCAACCAATAAGGTTAAAGCCGTTAAAAATAAAATCGCTTTCGTTTTCATAGTTATAGTTTAGTGTTTAATAATTAATCAATCAATCTTTTTTGAAACCATCTATCGTTTAATGACAAACTAATAAATGCGTTAAAGAAATTTTCCTGTATTAGTCCAGCGTCTTTAGTTCCGCGCCTTCCCACCTCGAAACCGAGGTTAATATTAGAAAATGATCTTCCTACAGGTAATCCTACTCCAAAAGATATGCCAAACTCATTAATATCCTGTCCGTTTACGTTAATCCCAGTCCCTTCAAACCGCATTCCTGCTCTATAGACAACTCGTTTCCAATAACTTCCATATCCATTGTAATTAGGGATGTAAAACCCTCCTAATCTATATTTTGAAGCATTTTCAAATTCTACATTTTCTAAAGTAAAAGTACGATTTGTAAAATTACTCGTTTTTTGGCTTGTATATTCTGCTCCTAAAAACCATTTTTTAGGATCGCCTATTCCTGCACCTAATGTAAGTTGAGATGGGAACGTAAAATCGGTATCTGATACAGGTACATCCCGAACATCAACTTGAGTTTCATTACCATCTGAATTAAATAAAATGGTTGAAATAGAGCGTGTATTTTCAGATGTAAAATCAGTTTCAGGAGTATAGGTAATAGATGTAGACAACTCTAGGTTCTCTGTAACCATCGTTTTATAGATAGCCCCTACGTTAAAACTAAACCCTAATAAATCTGATTTATTTATTTCTCTTGAAGCAAACTCAACATCTTCCTGTGCATTTATAGCTTTGTTTTCAATATTTCCGAAGTTATAATTTGCATCTACCCCAAGGCTTAATTTCGGTGTTACTTGATAGGCTACCGTTAAAAAAGCTTTATTTATTCCTCCTTTACCAGTATATCTAGTTAGTGATTGTCCTGTCTCGGTTTGTGCTTCAGTTTGCAATTGATACCCAACAGATGTATAAGGTATTAATCCAAAGCTGGCACCAAATTTACCCATGGGAATTCCCACTGCTATATAATCGAGTGATGTAGTGCTAGAATTTTGAGAGTCGCTATTTGTATTTAATGTATTTTCTTTATGACTGGCTCCTACTGTGAAGTTCACCAATTTTAGTCCGGCTACCCCTGCTGGATTTTGTAGGTTAAGGTGAATACTATCTGAAAAGACACCTATACCCCCCATCATCCTATTTTCGGCAGTACCTTTAAACTTTAACGATCCTATCCCGTAAAATGAATACGGAGACGTCGTCCCTTCTTGTGCCATAGCAGCACTTGCTATAAATAGTACTAAAACCGTAACTATAATTCGTTTCAACATCAATCTTTGTTATGTTCTAAAATGTGATTTAACCCTTGCAATAAAAAATTTGAGGTCGCAAAGATGTCATTTTTTAAGCGATCTCGCAAAAAATGTCCGTCCCCTCCTGTTAAAATAACTGTTAAATTCTTAAAAGTACTTTTATAACTGGTAATAAAACCATCTATTTCATGGATTATTCCATTAAAAGCACCACTATGCATACTGCTAATTGTAGAGTTTCCTACAAACTTATCAATAGGCTCTGCTTCCAGTAACGGTAGTTTTTCCGTAAACGTATGCATGGCTTTATACCGCATTTGCAATCCTGGTGAAATAGCTCCCCCAGTGTACATATTCTCTTCTGAAAGAAAATCGTACGTTATACACGTTCCTGCGTCGATTACCAATACATTTTTATTGGCAAACTCAACCGCAGCAGCACTTATCAAAGCAATACGGTCTACTCCTAACGTTTTAGGGGTCGCATAGTTGTTTTGAAAAGGAATTTTTGTCGCATGATCCAAAACCAATGTTTTGTACTCCTTTTTAAGTTTATCTAAGTGTGTTTCGCTTATTTTTCCAACGCTGGAAATAATACAATGGGTAATTTGAGGATATTTTATTTTTATTTCTGAAAGCGTATCGAGAAAATCGCTTTTAATAATAGTTTTCTTTATCTGAAGCTCATCTGCTTTAAAAACAGCGAGTTTAATTAAAGTATTCCCTACATCAACTATTAAGTTCATTTTATTAAGTAAGAGCGTAAAAATAAACAATGAAGCAACATAAGGTTGTTAAGAGGATATTAAATTGAAAAAATAATAAAATATTTTTCTGCTTTATGTTTTGCAAAATATAAATAACGTTTATATTTGCACCCGCTTTAAGCAGGTACCTTAGCTCAGTTGGTAGAGCAACGGACTGAAAATCCGTGTGTCCCTGGTTCGATTCCTGGAGGTACCACATAAACCCGAAACGTTTGTTTCGGGTTTTTTGTTTTTAAAACCTCCTATTTAGCAAATCTATTCTATTGATCTATTTAATTTCCAAAATTCTAAATACCTTTAGGGCTTGCTACAAAAAAACATCATGAAACAAGAAGACATCATAAAAGCCATTAATAAAAAATATAAAGATCTAGGCGAAAATCCAGACACGTATTTAAAAGGGCTGTTGCAGGCAAAACCCATTAATTATTGGGATTATATTCAAGTAGATACGCTGCTTTCCCTTCAAAAACCGCGTACTGATTTTAAAGATGAAAAAATCTTTATCATGTATCACCAAGTAATTGAATTATTATTAAAAATGGTGCGACACGAGGTTATTCAACTTTTTGAGATGGATACTGTAAATGAAACGATCTGGCTCGATAAGTTTTCTCGTTTAAACCGCTATGTGCACATGCTCATTACTTCGTTCGATATTATGAAAGACGGTATGAGTTATGACGATTACAGTACCTTCCGTTCTACGCTAACGCCAGCAAGCGGATTTCAAAGTGCACAATTTCGGTATATCGAAATTTACTGTACCAAATTAGAAAATCTAGTAAACGAAGAAGGTAAAAAGCGACTTCCCAAGAATCCTTCGACCGAAGATTATTTCGAGCATATTTATTGGCGGGACGCAGGATATAACCATAAAACAGGTTCAAAAACCTTAACCATGCGTCAGTTTGAAGAAAAGTATTTAGATTCATTCATTGCCTTAGCCAATGAAGTAAAAGGAAATACGTTAGAAGAAAAATTCTTACAGCTAGAAAACCCATCCGAGGAACTTCAGAAAACAATCTTAGAGTTTGACACCTTATATAATGTAGAGTGGCCGTTGGTGCATTTAAACACAGCCAGACACTATTTAGATAAAAAGGGAGAAAACAAAACCGCAACCGGTGGATCGGAATGGAAAAAATATTTGCATCCTAAATTTCAGCAACGAAAATTTTTCCCAACACTTTGGGACGAAAAATCATGAAAGTACAAATAAAACGCATATACGAAAAAGCCGCAAATAGGGACGGTCATCGTGTTTTAGTAGATCGTATTTGGCCCAGGGGCGTTAGTAAAGAAGAGGCGCGTTTAGACGATTGGAATAAAGACATAGCTCCTTCAACCGACTTGAGAAAGTGGTTTGACCATAAAGAAGAACGCTTTCCAGAATTTAAGAAAAAATATAAAAAGGAACTTTCAAAACACACTGATGACCTAAAAGAAATCGCCTCTATTGCCAACGAAAAACAAGTTACATTACTTTTCGGCGCAAAAGATGAAAAGCACAATCAAGCTTTGGTCTTAAAAGAGTATCTTGAAAATAACTTTTAAACTACAATTTTTGCCTTTATTCTTTTTTCAGCTTTCTTTTTAATAGCTGTCAGGCGCTTCATAATATCCATTAATTTGGCATCTTTCGTCTTTTTATAACGTTCGTTTAATGCCAGTATTAGTTCCTTTGCTTTTTTAGAAGCCACTATTCGCTCATTCGTAGATTTAAAGCTTGTAGTTTCTTCTTCAAATTGTAAGGCTTCATGTACAACATCCATAGTAATCTCTTTTTTATTGTTAGCTTTTTAAGATGCTAAACAGAAAAATTTATCTGTTATTTAGGTTTGTTTCTTAAAACGGCTAAATATAATAGCTGTCTCTTATACACATCTCCGAGCCCACGAGACCTC
>CAJXPE010000013.1 GCA_913057965.1 uncultured Marixanthomonas sp.
ATGAAATGCTTTCGAAAAGGATTGGGCAGTTCCAAAACCAGCTTCTTTGGCAATTGCTTTTATAGTATATGACCGTGTTTTTTTATTTGTCTTTAACCGCTCTACCATATAATTTATACGCAATGTTTTCAAATACTGACTAAAATTTTTCCCCTCTTTTTCATTAATCACCTTGGACAAATAAGAAGTATTTGTATCCAGTTTTTTTGCTAATTCAGCAAGAGTAAGATTTTTAACAAAACCATTGTTTTTTTCAAACTCCTCAAAATTCTTTTTTTGTATTTTTTGTTTCAGTCGAAAATAGAAAACCAGTAAAATCAAAACAACCGCGACTATAACAAGACCAGCTATTGCTGTATTCCCAAATTTGTTTTTTCTTGATAATTCATCAATCGCTTTTTGCTTTTTTTTGAGCAAAAGCGGAGTGTCATACTTTTTCACCAAATCTAGCTTCAACTCTTTTGATTGAGAAAGAGCACTATCAATTTCTAGCGTCTTATTTATATATTTTAATTGTTGGTCAAAATTTTCCTTTTCTTCATAGTATGTTATTATATGCTCGTAAGCATCTCGAAGTTCTGTGAATGAAAAATCTATTGATTTTGCAATAGAATCAGTTTTTTTAAGATATCTAAAAGCGTTTTGTTCTCTACCTTGTTTTTTAAAAATTTCTCCCATATAGTAATATGCTATTGCTTTTGAGTAATCATCAATATGTGGAAGAGACGTTTCAAGACCTTCAAATGCTTTTTTCTCTCTTCCTGAAAAATATGCTATAACACCTTCAAGAAAAACAAAATTATAATAGAAACTACTATCTTCTACTCTTATACTTTCTGTTATTCCTTTTCTGGAATAAATTTTTGCTGAATCATTTTTTTTAAGTTTTATATAAACATTAGATGTATTATAAATTACACTCAAGTAATCTATATTATCAAAGTTCTTTTCGTACTTGATAGTTTCTAATGAGTCTAATATTTTCTTGTACATAACAAGTGCTTCGCTATGACTACCTGCTCTGTCTTTTAAAATAGCTATCACTGTAAAGTTATATGACTGTTGTTCTTTATTACCCCTTTGTTTAGCGATCGAATCCCCTTTTATATAGTCACTAAGCGCTTTCCGGTATTTACCCATTTCATTGTGCCAATATCCTTTTAAAAAATATCCAGTGGCTGGAAAGTTTTTGTGTTGCACATTCTTAGTATACTGAAGGATTGTATCTGCATAAGCAAGCCCTAGCTCAGGGTCGCCATACATAGTGGAAAAATAGTAATATCCTCTTGCTATATTAATACTGTCATTATTTCTTTTTGCCTTGGCTATGTAAGCACCAGCAATTTTCTCTTTTAACGCAATTGAATCCTTAGGAACTTTTAGATAGAGTTGCTTGATTTCTTCATAAGATTTATCGGTCAATCGGTCTATTTCTGGGTTTTGAGAAAAAGCAATTCCAGAAACTAAAGAAATAACTAAAATCAGTATTTGTTTATGTAAGTCAAAAAGACTTAACGCAATAATATCATTGGTTTTAGAGGGCATTCGCAATGGTTTGTTTTTTCAATTATTAAGGACTATAAATTTACAAACTATAGGTATAAATTTATAAATATCAAGATACACGAATTGTTTTTTTAAAAAAAACATCAAATATTTGATGTAATAAAAATCAACCGATGGTTTTTGCTTTAAAGTATTAACTGGGGAGTTAAATGGTGAAAGCCTAGGTTGTTTTTTTTTATTTAAGAATATATATGTCAAGAGAGAAATTATAAAATTAAAATTTTTCTCGCTTATCAATAATAACTTGCGGCTTCCTATCCGTCTTTGATCTTCTCAGTTTTTCAATCACCTCAACTTTCTCAAAAGCTAATTTTGGTGTGACGCGTAATTTTGCCCTAAAATGGTTCTTAATATCTTGAATCAATTGTTCCGAAGGGTTTTCTGAAGCTATTTTAATTACAATTTCGTCGGTCCCCAACTCATTGGTTGAAATTTCAATCACAAAAGTTTCCACGGCTTCAAAGTTCTGTAACACATTCAACATCGCTGGCGGATATAGAGTGGTGCCTTTATATTTTATCATTTGCTTTTTTCTCCCTACAACTGGGCCCAATCGCAACGTATTTCTTCCGCAGGAACAAGGTTCTGAATGAACCTTGAGCATATCACCCGTTTTAAAACGCAATAACGGCATACCTTCCACGCCTAATGTGGTAATGGTCAACTCACCTACTTCACCTTCAAAAACGGGTTTGTTTTCTTCATCTAAAACTTCAGTAATGATCAACTCCGGATGATGATGACCGCCAATGTGGGCTTCACATTCGTTAAAAGCGGTGCTCATTTCGGTGGAAGCATACGTAGAAAAGAGCTCGATATTCCATTTAGATTTTATTTTTTCAGAAAGTGCATTCAAGGAAAAATCTTGGTTACGGATGGGTTCGCCAATACAGATGGCTGCTTTTACACATGTTTTGTTTACATCTATATTATGCGCTTCTGCATAAGTTATTAGTTTTAACAAAAAGGAAGGTACGGTAATTAAATAGGTGGGGTGAAATTTTAAAATGGAATCCCATTGCAATTCAGGCACACCAGACCCTACACGGATAATTCCTGCTCCCAATTTTCGAGCTCCTAAAAAATAAGCCATCCCAGCCATAAAACGGCGATCCATCGTGGTCATTAATTGAATGATATCGTCTTTTGTTACCCCTGAACACGCAAACGAAATCGCTTCGTTATACGCCAATCGATTTAAATCGGCATCTGTTAAACCAACCACTACTGGCTCGCCCAACGTACCGGAAGTAGTCACGTAATCGACTACCTCTTGTTTAGGAACACATAAAAAATCGTCGTTATACTTTTGCAAATCATCTTTGGTGGTCACCGGAATAGGTTGTAAATCTTCTAACGTCTGTATGCTTTCCGGACTAAGATTATGCTTTGCAAACAGTCTTTTATAATATGGCGAATTGGCATAAACATAGGCAACAAGCTTTCTCAATTGCTGCTCCTGAAACTGTTTTATTTCGGCTTGGGATGCTTTTTCTATTTCAGGAATCATTAGCGTAGTTTTCGTTTTGTTTTTTTAAGGTATTTTTCCACTTTTTCCTTGTCTGGCACCGTTGTTATTTCTTTGCTCATCGCTAAAGTAAAGGCTTTTAAAGCTTTTTTATATTCTTTATGCTCGTAAAAATATTTGCCAGCAAGAAAATGCGCTTTCCAATAATCTGGGTTTTTGGTTTCCAATGCTGTAAGTTCCGTTGATGTCATTTCAGCATCAGTTTCAAGAACGTTTTCTGCTTTCCGTTCCAAAATACGGTATGTTTCATAATCTTTAAATGCTTGGGAATGTACAAAAGGATCTTCAGGAATGGTTAATTTTTCTTCTGAAATGGGCTGACCTGAAAATCTCCTATTCTCATTAAAAATAGTGTTCAAATCATAAGCAACAAATTCCCCTAATTGATACGGATTTGAAGACACCCAAACGGTTAAATCTTCGGGCTGAAATATAATTCCATGGTGCGCCAATAATTGGTTGAGTGCTTTTTCATTGCCGTAGCCCAAAGGTGTATCGTTCAGTCCTTTTTTGTTCCGAAGGATGGCTACCGCTTCTGTTGGATTGATTTTGGGTTCTTCATTTAATAATTCTTCCATCCGATCAAAGCGATATTTCGAATCACTTTCTTTAATCCATTTTATATTTTTTCGGTCGTTGGCAAAGGTTTCGCTTTGAAAGTGGTTGGAACAAATTAATTCACTGGAATTTTCCACTTGATAGATGCCTAAATCGTTTGGCGACACTTCAATAATAGCCGCTTTTTTATCGTTTGCGCTTCCCACAAAAATAGCTTCGGAAACAAATACCTCTCGCTTTTTTGCGATTTCAATGGCTTCATCGATCGTAGAGGCATATTGCAATATCTCTCGTGTAACCAACGAAATAGGTGTTTTTGCAACTAACGGGATATCCGATTTTCCTGCATTAATCGTAACGGTTAATCCTTGATTGTTCATTCCGGAAACCACACCCATCATCCCGCCCCAGGTAACCGACATAAAAGAATAGCCTTGATCGGGCTTTACAAAAGCGATTATTTTATCTTCGGCAAAAGCATCGCCGGCGTAAAAGTCGAAATTACGGGCGATAAGTAAGTTACCATCTTCCGATTTTTCACCCCAAACCGCAAACGAGCTGCAACCCACCAACATTAAATCTTTCAATGCATGTCCAATATCATGGGCGCCGTGCAGATACAGTGCGCGTAAATACGGTGGCGCGATATTGTTGAATTCATTTGAAGCATATCGGGAAACGCCATAGATTTCAGTTTTGTATTCTTCGGTCACATGTTTGTATAACTTGCGGTTGTACCACGATAGAAATTTCCGAAGAAACTTTTGTTTCCCTTTTGATGGCACCAATTCTTCTACCTTATTTAAAAACACGCGTTCTTGTTTCTGTAACAACTCTTGCGTTAAGCTTCCAGTCAATAAGCCTATTTCAAGTGGGTCGCCTTCTACATACAATTCCCATTGGCCGTGTTTGTTTTTGGTCAAAAAGTTGTTTCCGGCAACGTAGGTTGAATCATTAATCATTTCCCGTTCGGGAATGTCTGCGTTATATTGACTGATATCCGGTCGATCTTCCAACGATTTTTTAACGCCACAGGAAGTCAACACCAACAAAAGGGAAAGACAAATAAAATAGTTTATAGCTGGTTGATTACGCATTTTCATTGCGTTTTTTAAACTTTTTATTCACTCGTTTTATCATACTGCTTTCTTTATAATCTACCCATTTGCTACCAGCCACATAACGCATGATGTTTTCAAAATTTCGCATAAACAACAGGTTTGAAAGCAATTTCCCTAATTTTTTAGGTTTCCGTGGAAATGCTCGAAGGCTAATGGAAAAACCAGCATCTTCATACGTAATATAATGCCAATAGCCACTTGGCATATACAATGCATCGCCGTGCTTCATTTCAACTGAAATTCCCTCAGCTTGTTGTAATGCTGGATAGGTTCCAAAATCTGGGTTGTCCATGTCGATTGCTTCAATATTGTGGACGGTAAACGGTACTCTGTATAGGTTTTTCGCTTGCTTAGGTTCAAACAACATCGCTTTTTTGGTGCCTTGGAAATGTACGTGCAGCAGATCTGCCAAATCCATATCGTAATGCGCCAATACTTTAGATCCTTTTCCGCCAAAAAACATAACCGGCAGTTTTTTAAAAAATGGCAAGCCAATATCGGGGTAGTCAAAATCTTTGGTCAACGCTGGCATTTTCTGAAGCACATTATAAAAAAACATGCGTAAATCCGTTGGACCCGCTTTTAATAGCTCAATATAATCGTACAACTTCATTTTTTTTGCTGGCACGACCGACTTTTTGTGCCCTTTGGTGGGTTTGTTGTTGTACAGCGGTACAATTTGGTCGCCCGCTAATTGCTGAATATATTCCAAGTTCCATTTTTCGTAGGCGGGCCATTCTTTTGCAAAACCCTCAATTAACACAGGACGTTGCGGCTTGTAATAATTATTTACAAACTCCTCTTTCGAGATGGATGTCACGCGTTTTATTGGTGTAGTTTTAATGGTTTCCATTACGTATTATTTCTTTTTTAAAAGTAAGAAGATTAAACAACAAAGGCTGAACGACAAACGCAATTAACACAGCTGAAAAAATACCGATTACTGAAACCAAAGCAACTGAATGCAAGGCAGGATGTTTGGCAAAAATCAAGACCCCAACTCCTAAAATAGTAGTAATTACTGAAAGTAATATTGCCGTTTTATGCGTTGCCAAGGTGTTTTTTTGTTCTTCTTTTAACAAAGCGTTGGTGATAAATATGCTGTAATCGACTCCCAAACCAAAGATAAAAGCCGAAATAATACTGTTAAACACATTAAATTGCAGTTGAAATACTCCCATAATCCCAATGGTCAACAGCCACGTTAGACAAATAGGTACAGTTGTTACAACAACCAATTTCCAATTTCGGTAAAACAACAATAACGCTAACACGACCACGCCAAAACAATACCACAACAGTGAATTAAAATCGTTTTGTAAGGTATTCAGTAGGGTTTCATTTAATTGCTTTCTATCTATTAGTATTGTATTTTGAAGCTGTTCAACCTTCTTTTGAATATTTCCTATTTGATTTTCATTGGCTTTTACAACCGAAGTCACCGTTACAAATTCGTTTGCTTCTGAAATGTAATCGGCTATCATATTGCTTCCAAATTGAGGGTAATCAGATAGCTTCAAAGGTTTAAAGTTTGAGTTCAGGTGTTTATAAAATGATGCAAATGCATTCGGTTTAAATCCTATTGCTTCGGAAGTGCTATTAATAGAACCAGCTACATTTTCTAGTCGTTCTGCTTTCCAAAACTGATTCCATTCCTGAATCTTCTCGTTTTGTTTTTCTTCCGAAGCGACCAAACCGCCTATTGAATTAAAAGTTTCAATTTCTGATTGTGTTTCTAATCCTTTCAGCAAACTATACGCTGAATCATTTTGCCGTAATGCTTTTTCTAAAGTAGCTCCATACACAGCTACATACACAGATTTGGATACTGAATTGGTTATCGTTTCCAGTTCTTCTTCAGCTTTTACAAGTTGCTCTGGTTTGTAGTTTAATTGTTCTAAATCTTTATTGAATTCAACCGAACTATAGCTAAAACAACTTATCACTAACAAAACAGCCAGACAAACGACCACCATTTTGTTTTTATGTATGGGATAGGCTGTGATACGATTAAAAACTGTTTTCTTTTTTGTATTTGAAACCGTCTTCTTTTTATACACCTGCGGAATAAACAACAATGCCATCACCGAAGCGCCCAACACACTCACTGCGGCGAAAATTCCTAAATCTTGCAACGCCTGTGACTTGATAAAAAGCAAACATAGAAAAGCCAAAGCCGTTGTCAAGCTGCTCATTAATATAGGCTTGGTAATGCTTTTGTACAATTGCTTGCCGGTTTCGCCATTTTTTATGTGTGTAAGGATATGTAAAGAATAATCTAAGGTAATGCCCAACAAAATAGAGCCAATCCCCAACGAAATAGCGGAAAGTTGCGGCCTAATCACTACCAAAAAAGCAATCGATACTAACGCGCCAAAAATTGTAGGGAATAAAATGATTAATGGAATCCAAACACTGCGATAAAAGCCAATAAAAATTAGCAATAGAATGGTTAATGCAATCCCGATTGTAAGTTGAATGTCCTTTTTAATCTGCTTTGCATTTGCAGCAGCAATGAAGGCCGCTCCATAATAATCACTAGATACTTTTCTATCAAATGTTGTGTTTAATTGCTCTTGTAGTTGGTACAGTTTCTCAGTAAAAATGATGTTTTTTTCAGAATCAGACGAAGGGAATTTTGGGGTGATGAATAACAAAATATGTTGCTCATCATCGGTCATTACAAAGCCATTTTTCAACTTAAACCCGTCTTCAATTCCTATATTTTTAAGGTTTTGCAATGCTAAGTTGGTAAGATGCAGTGGGTCTTTTAGAATTTCTTTTTTTGCAAGCATTCCCGAGGGCGACACCAAGGTTTTGTAATTCGCTTTCATGGTTTTTGAAATGCTATCTTTAGATAAATTATTTTTCAGAATTGCATAATCTGTTTCTGTAAAAAACAACGGAAGATTACCATACACAAAATCCATGGTTTCGAAAAGGGTTTCTTCTTTCGCAGTACCTTGAATGTTTTTAATGTAGTCTCCTTTAAGTGAATCTAGACTGTCCTTTAGTTCCGATGCATAATCAACTAAATCTTCGGTCGTACCGTTTTCTTTCTTGATGTTTATAATTACCTTATCGGTAAAACAGATGTTCTTTAAAACTTTTTGAAGTTGTTCATTTTCAGAATTGGAAGGTATTAATTTAGAAATATCTTCTTCAAAAGAAACTTGAAATGCTATAGAAGCCAATCCGGTACACACTACAGCCAAAACAATAAAAAAGACTGCTTTCTGTTTCTGAATCGATGTATATAGCTTAAAGAAAAATCTATCCATCTGGCTGTATTTTCTTAGTATCGAAAATGTAAAAACACAAATAAGATAGACTCCCCAAAATAACTGCAGCCCCAACCGAAAGTGTGATACTACCTATAAAATAGGCTTTCAACGACGTTATTACTTCAAAATTATCAGTGACGCTTGCCAAAGTGGCTTCAGTATCTTCTCCCAGCACCCAATAACCGGTGGTCAAGCTAGCCAGGAAAACAAATGGAATAAAAGGAGGCAGACTTATATTTGAAAAAGCAAAGGCAATGACCTTGTTTAGCTTTAAAAGAATCGCTAAAAAAATAACAATAATGGTATGAAAACCCCATAAAGGAGACAGCCCGATAAAAAGACCTAAGGCAACAGAAAGTGCTTTTTTTTCTGGCGAGTCATTACTTGCTAATATCTCTTCACGCAGAAAACGACGCAGCCCCTTTTTTTTTAGTTTTCTGAAAAAATCACGCGGACGAATATAAAAATATTTTACAATCAAAAACCAAATTATCAATATGGTAATGCGTGCAATATCCATAAATGGCCGAAAATGCGAAACGCGTTCTTTTAAGTCATACAACACATGAATTGGCACATTTTGCACCGACATACCAGCCCAATGTGCTTTTACGAGCACCTCAACTTCAAACTCAAATTTTTTAGTATTTCTGAAGAAAAATAGTTCTTCCAACTGTTTTATTGGGTACAGTCTAAAGCCCGCTTGGGTATCGTGTAACTCTAAATCTGTTACCGCTTTCACCCAAAAACTGGACACTTTATTTCCTTTTCTACTTTGTGCTAATACATCGGCCTCGTTCATATTTCTATCGCCAATCAATAACAGATTTTTATTTTCTGAAGCATCCAAAGTATTTACAAAAATTGGAATATCTGATGAAAAATGTTGCCCATCACTATCTAACGTAATCGCGTACTCGTACCCTAATGAAACAGCGTGTTTAAAACCTTTTTTTAACGCGTATCCTTTGCCTTGATTTTTATTGATATGAATTTGCTCAATTTGCGGATACGCCTCAAGGATTTGCAACGTGGTATCGGTAGAGCCGTCGTTGACCAACACAATAGCTTCGGTATATTCCAAAACCCCATCCAAAACTCGCTTTAGCGTTTTATAATTGTTGTAGGTAGGTATCAACACACAGCAATTATACTGCTTGAGTTTTTGGGTTATTTCAAGGTGGATGGGTTGAATTTTATGTTGCTCAGCCGTTTTCATGCACACGGTTTCTTTCCACAAAAATAGCATTACATTTTAACACGACCGTCCCATCTGGAAACGTACTCGTGTTTTTTATTTTTATTGAATCTTTTTCTCGAAGAAAAGACAAATTCACGGTAAGATTGGATTGTATTTCAGGATTCATCACCGCTGTGAATTTTACATTCGATGTTTTTTGAAGAAAAAGGGATGCTTCCAAATGTTCTTCTGAAAGTTCTTTAATTATTTGAAGCATACACACTCCAGGCATAACTGGATCATTCGGGAAATGGCCTTCAAATACGCAATGATTTTTATTCACTGCTACCGTAACCGAAACAGCATCTGTATCAATTACTTTTTTCTCTAAAACCTGATATAAATTGGGCAATAACATCTTTTACATTTTAAAAACCGAATCGTGAACCGGTACATTAATCTGTTTGTTTTTAAAGGTAATCAATGTAAAATCTTCTGAAGGTTCAATTAATTTCAATTGCATTACTTGATAATCTTTTTCAGAAAAACTTAGCTGAAACGAGGCGATAAAGCGCTTCATTCTCTTTTCCTTCGGAATAAAATGTACTTGAAACCCATCTTCTACTTCAAAGTAGTAAATTTCAAAATTTTCATCATGAAACATATCGCCTTTAATACTATTAATAAGCAAGGAATTGAAGCTTTTAAACAGTTTATTCGAGCTTAAATCGATATTTTGTGTGCCATTCCCATCGTTTACCAAAAGCTGATTGTTCTTAAAAATCACTTCATATTTGTCTGGCGAGGTATATTCCCAACGAATGGCATCGGGTGCTTTAAACGTTAATGTTCCTTCTGAAACAACACCATCATTTAAAAAATCCAATTGTTTTTCCTGTACAAAATCACTTACAATGGTTTCGGTTTGTTGAGCGGTTTGCTTTACTTGTTTTTTAAAAGTTGAAATTTCAGTAGAAGTTAAGGGGGATTGTGCAACTGTTAATTGAACAAATAGACTTAATAGTATCAGTAATGCAGGTTTCATATTAATTTTTAGTTAGCAGCGTTTCAATGGTTACAGCTTCGTATCCTTCTTTTTTCAGGAATTGCAACAAACGTTCCACAATTTCTGGGCATCGGGAATGGGTATCGTGCAATAAAATGATGGAACCTGGTGAAATGCGCTTTTTTAGGCGGTTTAAAACTTTAGTAGGTTTTTTTATAACCGTATCGTACGAACGCACATTCCACCCAATTACAGTGTGATTTGTTTCTGTTAAAGCCTTTGCGATAGACGGGTTTGTAACTCCATAAGGCGGTCTAAACAATGTGTTCTTAGCTCCGGTTATTTTTTCAATTAAAGTATCGGTTTTTGAAAGTTCTTGCACAGTCCTCTTTTTTCTGAAGAATCCAAAATTTGTGGCGTGTGAATACGAATGATTCCCAATCGTATGCCCTTCGGCAACTATTTGTTGTACGATTTCTGGGTTCGCTTCTATGTGTTTCCCAATGCAAAAAAACGTGGCTTTTGCGTTATATGGTTTCAGCAGCTTTAAAATTTGAGGTGTGTATGCTGTATTTGGTCCATCGTCAAAAGTAATTGCTACTTGTTTTTTCGTTTGACTTCCTTTGGTAATGGTAGAAGTGAAAAATTGCCATCGCATGGTGAATGAGCCTAATGCTACGACTAAAAGCCAAAGTAGAAATATTGTTACATATAAAATAGGTGATATTTCGAAGAAGAAATCAATTACGCCAATAGTGAGTAAAGCGATGGTGGCAACAACTGTTATTTGACCAAATTTTAGCATTGTGTTAAAAGTACAAAACTGTGTTGGCTTCCTTTAAATTGGTTGTATAATAAAACAGTTTTATATGGTTTGCTTTCAGCTTTACGAATAAAAAAATTCTTTGGAAGCGTGTATCCTTCTATTAATTGCGCCCCCATCCAAAAAGCAAATCCTGAAGCTGTAAAAAACTCGCCCACGTATTTTTTATACTGAAGGCAATCTGTTTCAGGGAAAAGTTGTTGCTGTAAGTTTTCGTAATATACATCAAAAGCATCTCCATTATTTCCTAAAACCACCGCATCGATTTCTGAAGGCTTCACCTTGTTTGTTTTCAGAAAATCGTGCATTTCAGTAATTATATTTTCTTCAGCAATTTTTGAACGGATTTCAACCGCTTTTAAAACCGCTACCGCTCCTTCCTTTTTTTCTGAAGACAATACACAAAACGTAGCTCCTTCACTTAAAGACACTTGAATGGGTTGCATCTGCTTTTGTTCAACTAAATGAACGTAGTCCATAAATTCGGTTCCCAATTCGTCCACGCCACCTACCAAAATGTTCTTAGCTTCTCCTGCTTCAATCTGTAATTGCGCATCCACTAAAGCCGACTCAAACGAAACCGAACCGTGCGCATAGGTGGTGTTATAAGCCTTACACTTTAACCCTAATGCAATCTGTCCGGCAACCGTGTTGTGTGTAGATTGAATAAAAGCCGTTGGTGTTGAAAATTGCTCGTCGTTTTCCAGTAAGGTATTCAAAAACGTTTCGGTATCGGCCATACAGCCCAAACCAGAACCGGTAATGATAGCGTCAGGTTGTTCTACATTACCTTTTTCCAATGCTTTTTTTGAAGCAGCAACCCCCATTTTGACAGCCGGTGACATTCGACGTAATTGAGAAAGCGGAATAAAATCGCGATACGGTGGATGAACTGCTGAAATTTTATAGTCTGAATATTCTCTAACTTCAAAAATAGTATCGTTTTCAGAAAAACTGTCCTGTGCCGAAATACTCACTACGCTATGGATGTAACAGGTTTTCATTATTTGGAAAATAGTAAGGTGGAACAATTTCCGCCAAAACCAAAGGAATTAGACAGTACGTGTTTTAGTTCTTTTTTCTGAAGTTGGGTAACCGGAACCAAGCCTGTTTCAGGCATAGCTGTTTTAAAACCTAAATTGGCGAACATGCTATTTTTTTGCAAAGCCAATATAGAAAATACAGCTTCCACCGCTCCAGCTGCAGCCAGTGTATGACCAGTAAACGCTTTTGTGGAACTAAAACTGGGGATTTTTTCTTTAAAAATTCGTTGCAGCGCGATGCTTTCGGATAAATCATTATTCTGCGTTGCGGTTCCGTGAGCATTCACATAATCAATCTCTGAAGATTTTAAACCTGCGACTTCCAATGCTTTTTTCATGGCCAAATATGCCCCTTCGCCCGTTTTAGAGGAAGCCGTTTGGTGAAATGCATCGTTGGCATTGCCATAACCACTTACATAGGCTAAAACAGATTTGTTTTGTGCTGCAACTACCTCATCAGATTCCAACACCAAATAGGCCGCGGCTTCGCCTAGATTTAAACCGCTTCGGTTGGCATCGAAGGGCGTGCAATTGGTTTCGCTTAAAATCATAAGCGATTTAAAACCGTTGATAGTGAATTTTGACAAGGCATCGGTACCGCCAACTACAACCCGGTCGAGTTTTCCTGCTTTAACAAGTCGTGCGCCCAACATAATAGCATTGGCCGCTGACGAACATGCGGTGCTAATGGTAGTTACATAGTCGGTAATTCCTAAAGATGCTGCTATTTTTTCAGTGCTATCACCCGCATGATGACTCGAAATATATTTTTGACTTTCTGGGTTTGAAGCAAATTGTTTCCAGTATTTTTCGGTCATATCCATTCCGCCAACGGTGGTGGCTGAAATGAGTCCAGTTTTATATTCTGAAATAGATTTAATTCCCGCATTTTGGATTGCTTCTTTTGCTGCTAAACATCCTAATAATGATGTACGGGTGAAGTTATTATCTTCTGAAAGTTGTAATTGTGTTGCTATTTCAGTATTGGTAAAACCAACCTCCCCTATTTTAATAGCGTTTTTATGATGCGTTTGAATGTGTTTTGAAATCCCTAATCCACTTTTTGAAGTAAGAAGCGCTTGTAGGTTTTCTTCAACCGAATCGCCAATGGCAGAAACAATGCCCATTCCGGTTATAGCGACTCCTTTTTTCATTCAAAAATTATTTAGTGCGATGCTCTGTAATATATTCTGCTAGGACATTAATAGACTGGAAAATCTCTTTGCTTTTTTCAGGATCGGTCAGTTTTATGCCGTAATCCTTATCCAGCATAACAATTAATTCCAAGGCATCGATAGAATCTAACCCTAAGCCGTCGCCAAATAACGCATCGTCATTATCAATATCTTCAACGGTGAATTCTTCGAGGTTTAATTGCTCGATAATATTCTCTTTTAGTTCCTGTTTTAATGCGTTCATCAACTTGGGGTGTATAATTTTTTAATTGTTTCTTCCGTATGCGGAAGGGTTCCGTTTGGGGATGCCAAATATAAAAAAGAATTATATCCTTTTTCATCTATTTCGGTCCAACCACACAAAACCTGTCTTGCTTTGTTGTTTTGTGTTAAACTTTCGGCATATTGCTTCAAAAATAACGGATTAAAATCATCAAAGACAAAAAAAGCATTTTCGCCTTGTATTTTATGCCGAATGCACACTTCACCCATCCCAATATTAGGCAATGTATACACAAATACTGCTGGACTGGGATAAAAATTTTCAATACTGTTTATAGAATCTTGATATTTTCTATCGGTATCCAAACTCGCACTTTTATTGGACAATACAACTGCCAAATTTTCTTTTTCTTCAGAAGAAATTGTTAGTTCATTCAATAAAATTTCAGCCGTTAAAAAGGTGAGTTTACTTAGTCGATCCATTTTAAAAAACTTAGGATATTCCCATTGTTGGTCTTTATAAACTTGCTTTGCAAATTCTGAAAATGTTCGTTCCTTTTCAAAAGATACAATTTTCTTGCCATTGCAAATAATTGTTCCGTTTTGCACGCTACACCACGCTTGTATGTTTGGTTTATTGTTCAAAAGATACTGTTTTAAAGAGTACGGCCGTGTTACTACCACCAAAACCAGAAGCTGTTTTTAAAAAGGTGTTGATAGTTTTATTTTCTACTTTTTGAATAATATTCAACGGTTTTGAAATCCCTGATTCATCATATCCCAACGAGGTAAATAACTTGTTTTGCCTCATCGCTTCAAAACCGACAATAGCTTCTACCAACCCTGAAGCGCCCAACGTATGCCCATAATAGCCTTTTAAACTATGTAAGGGAACATTTTGCAAGTTCGCCCGGTTGAACGCAATAGCTTCCATTTCGTCATTATAAATTGTTGCGGTACCGTGGGCGGAAATTAAGTCAATATCATTTGCTGAGACTTTAGCTTCTTTCATAGCAGATTGAATACTTTTCAGCAAACCTTCTCCCGTTCGTGATGGACCCGAAATATGGTTGGCATCGTTACACGAACCATCACCAACTACTTCAATAGCTGTATTTTTATTCTTTTCAGAAGAAACCACGACTGATGCCGCCGCTTCGCCAATACTAATTCCATTTCGATATTTTGAATAGGGTTTGCAAGGGCCATCACTCAGTGCTTGAAAGGTGTTAAACCCGGTAACAGTAAATTTAGAAACTAAATCGCCCGCAACAACTACAGCATTTTCATATACATTATTCTGAATAAGACGTTTAGCGACAGCAACCGCTAAAATTCCCGAAACACACGCATTGGAAACCACAATCGGTTCTTGTTTAAAACCAAAAAAAGATTGAATTTTCTTTCCTAAAACTGGTAAATACGCTCGTTCTTCTGAAAAAGAATTATCAGGATCGAGCGCGTCGATACTTCCCTTTGTGGTTGCAATAATCAGGGCGGTTTTTTCTGAAATATGAAGTTTTGATTTTTCTAATGTTTCAGCAACCGAAAGCAGCATCATCTTTTCCAACTTCATATATTTTAAAGGATCGCCAAGTTTTTCAAATGTAGCATTGACCTCTTCTGAAGCTATCATCGCTGCGTAAAAAGGGGTGTCTAAAATATCCGTACAATGTTGTTCTTGAATTCCGGATTGTTCCTTTTCGATAGCAGATACGTTTTCAGAAACTGAAAACCCCAAAGGGGTAATAAGCGAAGCTTCTTGTATGTAAACAGGTTTCTGCATTACGGTTTTAACATCGTTTTCATTTCGGTGGTCGCAATCACTTCTTGCTCTAATTTAGTTATGGTTTTTACCAAAGTAATTCCTATCGCTGCGTGAATAATTTTCACTTCAGTTTCAATGGTTTCATTGATAGCTGGTGTTTTTAAAATTTCAGCTTTTTTAATGGCACCAATATAGCCTTCTTTGGTCGGTTTTTCTTCTAAATATCCCGTATATCCGGTGTGTAAGGCCACCGATTGAGCAATGTGTTCCAATAACCCTGTTTCAGATAAAAATCCATCAGCAACAAAAATATTTTCTTCGGAAATAGTCAGTTCTGAAACTAAGGATTTTTTATCGTAATACATTAAAGCATCGACCATAATCATAGGTTGGCGCTGTGGAAGGAGTTCTTCCAATACAAAAGGATCAGTAATAGGGAATCGTAATTCTTTCAAAACTCAATTGCATTTAATCAATATCATCCCAAAAGTCGTAAAAATTAAACCATTGCAGCGGATATTGGTTTAAAATCTCTTCTAAACTTTGGGTGTATTTAGTTAATAAACCACTAGCATCGCGTCGCGTTACGGCCACTTTTCTTGCGTATAAATGGTAATGACGTTTCGGTTCGCGCATCACATATACAAATAATACCGGGACCTCTAATCGAGTTGCTAAAAGGAAAGGACCTACTGGAAATTTTGCTTGTTTTCCAAGTAAAGAAGCTTCTATGGTTTTGGCAACATCCATATACCGGTCGCCAGAAATACAAACCATTTTATTTTGAGTTAATGCGGCGTTTATTTCGAAAATGTGGGACATATCATCTTTTACAATGATAAAATTATCTTGCTTTCGGTTTATTACCGAACTTACATATTCTTTAATATTCTCGTGATCTTGATCAGTAATAACAATACTGATGTTGGCTTCTTCATCTAAATCATTGAAAAAGTACTGCGCCATTTCAAAGTTGCCAACATGAGCACTAATCAGTATTCCACCTTTATTGAGTGCTAATGTTTCTTTTAAATTTTCAATGCCGTCAAACTCGTAGGTGTATTTATCCCGAAGCCCGGATTGAATGGCAATTCTATCAACCAAGGTTTGGCCAAATTGGTAATAGCCTTTATAAATATTCAGCGAACTTTGAAACCAAGAATAGTGTTTCCGTTTTCTGAAATAATAAAAAAGTCCGCGGACATTTTTTCTTGAAAACAAACAAAAATATGGAATCGGTAAGTGCATCAAGGCATACGCAGCGCGAATACCAAAGTTTTTGATAAAGAAAACAAACACTTTAAACCCGAAGACCGTCCCTCGAGATTTTCCGTCCCACTCTGCCGCCATGTGCGTTTTTAGATTAGCAATTAGATTCGTGGTAAAATTACAGGATTTTTTGGCTTAGGAATAGATTCCGCCATTAATATTAATGACTACGCCCGTGATATATGATGCTTTTTTGGAAGCTAAAAAAGACACTAAATGTGCAACTTCCTCGGGATTGCCAAAACGATTTAATGGAACCAATTTTTTGAGTTCTTTTTCGTCTAGATCTTCCGTCATCTCGCTTTTAATAAACCCCGGCGCCACTGCGTTTACGGTAATATTGCGTTTTCCTACTTCTTGCGCAAGTGATTTGGTTGCTGCAACTACTGCGCCTTTCGCGGCAGCGTAGTTTACTTGTCCAGCATTGCCTTTTACACCAGCCAATGAAACAATATTAACAATACGCCCGTATCGATTCATCAACATTTTTTGAATAAGGTGATTGGTTACATTAAAAAAGCCGTTCAGATTGGTGTTGATAACAGAATTCCAGTCTTCTGGTTTCATCCACATGAAAAGACCGTCTTTTGTAATTCCGGCGTTGTTCACTAATATTTCGATAATCGCTTCGGGATTGTTTTCTTGAAAACTTTCTAAAGCGTTATCAACTTCTTCTTTATTAGAAACATCAAACGGAAGTAACGAACCTTTCCCACCTGTTTTTTCAATGGTTTGCAATGTTTCGGCAGCAGCCGTTTTATTTTTATGGTAATTTATAATAATATGGTACTCGCTATCGGCAGCTAATTGTAAGCAAATTGCTTTTCCTATTCCTCGTGAACCTCCTGTAACCAAAGCATATTTCATAGTTTATAGTTCAGAATTAATAAGATGTTCTTTTACTTTATTTACATATGGATACATCACTTCATCTTCCTTAAACGCCGGAACAATCGCCCTGATTTCGTCATATAATTTCTTCGTTTTTGAAGAAACTTCATCTTGAATTTCTAAATATTCTATTGCCTGAACCACTGTTATTAATTCGATTGCAACCACTTCAAAGGTGTTTTCTATAACTCTTTTCGTCAGTAAAGCTGCATTGGTGCCCATGCTCACAACATCTTGGTTATCGTTGTTGTTGGGAATGCTATGTACATACATTGGGTTAGAAAGTGTTTGATTTTCCGCCGTGGTGGAGACAGCTGTAAATTGCACACCTTGCATTCCATAATTTAGCCCCAACTCACCCAAATTTACAAAAGGCGGAAGAATTCCGTTGAGTTTTGAATTGAGTAAGTAATTTAACTGTCGCTCGGCAAGCATGCTCATTTTAGTTACTACCAATTTCAGTTTATCCATTTCTAACGAAACATAATCGCCATGAAAATTTCCGCCGTGATACACTTGCTGCTTTTCAACATCGATAATTGGGTTGTCGTTGGCTGAATTTACTTCTTCCAACACAATTTTCTCCACATTTTGAAGGGTGTCTAACACTGGTCCCAAAATTTGTGGAACACAACGCAGCGAATAATATTCTTGCACCTTTTCTTCAATAACCGTTTCGGTATGTTGTCCATTGTACAGGTGATGTTCCCGCTTTCGAGTCAATTTGCTATCCTGCAAATGACTTCGCATGCGTTCGGCAATTTGCTGTTGTCCGTTGTGCTTTTTGGCTTCATTTAATTCTAAAGACAGATGATCGTCGTACGCTTTTACAATTTCGTTGATCGCAGAAGAGCAGGTCACTACCCAATTAAGTAAACGTTTCGTATAAATAGTATTTAGAATACCTACCCCAGACATAATGGATGTACCATTCATCAATGCGAGTCCTTCACGTAAGGCAACTGTAATGGGTTGTAAGTTTTCGGTTTTAAAAACTTCGGAAGTTGGTTTTTGTTCCCCTTTATATATCACTTCGCCTTCGCCAATCAGTACCAATGAAATATGTGCCAACTGCACCAAATCGCCACTTGCACCCACGCCACCGTGTTCATACACAACCGGAATAATATCTCTATTTATAAGCGTTGTCATTAGCTCAATTACCGATGGATGCACGCCAGATTTGCCAAGAGCCAGTGTATTTAAACGCGCCAACATAGACACTTTTACGTATTTTGGCGGAATGGGATTTCCCGTTCCTGAAGCGTGGCTGCGTATTAAATTATATTGAAGTTGAATGCGTTTGGAATCGTCAATTTTATATTGCGCCATCGGGCCGAAACCCGTATTAACACCATAAATAATTTTATTTTCTGAAAATGCCGTTAAAAAATCGAAACTATCCTGAACCGTTTTTAAAACCGAATCATCAATGGATATTTTTGTTTCAGAAAAAACTACATCCTGAAAATCTTGAAGTACCAACCCTTCTTTACCTATTATCATTTGAAATAAATTGGAAATTTTAGCAAATTATCCTGCAATAACCAACGTAATGTAGTTATTTTGGGGTGTAAAATTATAATAAAAAACTATTCTTTTACCCTTATTGAATGACTGAACAAGAAATTGACATCTTAATCATTGGCGCTGGACCTTCGGGCTCGGTAGCAGCAGCCTATTTACACCAACAAGGATTTACTGTAAAAGTAGTGGAAAAAAGCAAATTTCCTAGGTTTGCCATTGGTGAAAGTCTGTTGCCTCGCTGTATGGAACATTTTGAGGAAGTAGGGTTATTAGATTGTTTAAAATCTGAAAACTTCCAGATAAAAAAAGGAGCCCGCTTCTTAAAGGAAGACAAAAGCTGTCATTTCAATTTTAAAGAAAAACATACAAAAGGTTGGGATTGGACGTGGCAAGTTCCGCGATCACAATTTGATAAAGCTTTGACCGATGAACTGCAAAAAAGAGGGGTTCCCATTTCTTTTGAAACTGAAGCTATACATATTGAGTTTGAAACAGATGGAACTTCAAAAACCACAATAAAAACCAAAGAGGGAGCCACTGAAACAATTAAAGCAAAGCATTGTATTGATGCTAGTGGTCCCGGACGTGTTATTCCAAGATTATTAAAGCAGGTAAAACCTGCTACTTCAAAAGGAAATACCTCCATTTTTACCCACGTTAATGATAGAAAAAGACCAGAAGGCAAAGAAGGCACCTTAATTACTTTTGATGTGGTTACTGAAAAAGCTTGGCTGTGGGTGATTCCGTTTTCCAATGGAAACACGAGTATTGGTTATGTAGGACCTTCGGAATTTATTGATTCTTTTTCGGGTGCTTCTTCTGAAAAACTTCGAAAGTTATTACAACTTTCAAAACACTATAAAAAAAGGTTTGAAAATAGCGACTTTTTATTCGAACCCAAAGAGTTTAAAGATTTCTCTTCGTCCATGAATGCGCTTTATGGAAAAGGTTATACCATTACCGGGAACAGTGCAGGTTTCTTGGATCCTGTTTTTTCCTCAGGAGTAACGTTTGCAACGGAATCTGGATTATTGGCCGCTAAGTTAACAGCCAGAAAATTTCGAGACGAAGCAGTGGATTGGGAAAGGGATTACGAAAACCATTTAAAGCAAGGGGTTTCTGTCTTTAAAACATATGTTGATGAATGGTATTCCGGCAACCTTCAGAAAATATTTTTTACCGACACCATAAACCCTGAAATAAAAAAACAAATCTGCTCCGTTTTAGCAGGATATGTTTGGGATACTAGCAATCCGTTTGTAAAAAATCACCAACGGTTGGTTAAAACCCTTGCCCAAGTGATCGAAATTGAAAGCAATAATTAAAACAAAAAAAATCCCGAACTAATGAAAGTTCGGGATTGTTGTTGGCCCACTAGGGCTCGAACCTAGACTCTTCTGTACCAAAAACAGACGTGTTGCCAGTTACACCATGGGCCAATACCGTAATGCGGTTGCAAATTTAATACAAACTTTTTCTTCCGCAAATAAAAATACCAAAAAATCTTACTTCAATGTAAACTTTTTAAAAAAATCATAAAATAACACATTGTTTCGGCACGTTACATAGTTTTGGTGGTTTGCACTACGTATATTATTAGTAAATTCGCCACAACAAAAACCGTACGAGCTTATGGCTTCTTTCAACTTTAAAAAATGGAACCAGATTTTAGGTTGGTCCGTATTTCTTATATCCCTTATAACCTACTGGCTTACAGTAGAACCAACTGCTAGTTTTTGGGATGCTGGTGAGTATATTACCACAGCTAGTAATCTTGAAGTTGGGCATCCGCCCGGAGCACCTCTTTATCAGATTCTAGGGGCCTTCTTTTCAATATTTGCTACAGAAGCTTCAAATATTGCACTCACTATTAATTTAATGTCGGTTTTTGCTAGTGCCTTTACCATTTTATTTATGTTTTGGTCACTTACTATTTTACTGACCAATGTCGTTTCAAAACATCAAGAAATCACAAGGAGTAACTCAGTTGCTATCTTAGGTAGTGCTTTTGTAGGCTCTCTTAGTTTTGCTTTTACAGACAGCTTTTGGTTTAGTGCGGTAGAAGCCGAAGTATATGCCTCGGCAGCATTTATCACAGCCGTTTTATTTTATTGTGCCTTACGTTGGGAACGGGAAATGAACACTCCACGTGGCGATCGTTGGGTTATATTAATTGCGTTTATAGTCGGGCTTTCATTCGGGATACACTTTTTAGGATTGCTTACCATTCCTGCTATGGGCTTTTTGTATTTCTTCAAAAATTATAAAAAAGTTACCATTAAAAATTTCATCGTTGCCAATATTGTAATGGTTGCTATTTTACTATTTATATTTAAGTTACTGCTTCCTATGACCATGAAGTTTTTTAGTGCTTCAGAGTTGTTTTTTGTAAACAGCATAGGGTTGCCATTCCATTCCGGAACACTTATAGCTGGCATTATTTTTATAGCATTATTTTACTACGGCTTACGATATACGCGTAAAAAAAACCACACTCAATTTAACACCTTATTGCTTTGTGTGCTCTTTATATTTATTGGGTTTTCAAGTTGGCTTATGCTTCCTATCCGTGCCAATGCAGGAACAGTTATTAATGAAAACAATCCTGCCAATGCCCGTGAGTTATTAGCATATTACAACCGGGAGCAATACCCTAAAACGCATTTATTTTACGGTCCGTTATTTACGGAATCATACGCCGGTTTAGACCCTGATAATCCGTATAAAGATGAAAAACCGAAATATGAAGAAGATGAAAAAGCAGGGAAATATGTAATCGTTAACGATTATAAAAACGCATTACAAAATACCGATGATGCCCAAAAAGCATATTTACCAAGAATGTGGAGCGTTGAAAACAGCGAAAATTATTTAGAGTTTACAGGCGGCCTAGATTTCACTATAAAGCCCGAATACCGAAATGAAAAACGATTGGTTCAAGAAATCAATAAGTTTAAGCAAGCGTATAATGAAGGCGTTGTTGACAGTAAAGACTACGACAAGTTTATGCGTGAGTTTGGCTTAGCACTCAATATCGAAAAACCCTCGTTTGGTCAGAATCTTAAATTTATGTTTGAGTTTCAATTTGGCTATATGTATTGGCGTTATTTTATGTGGAATTTCGCCGGAAGACAAGACGATGTACAAGGGCAGTATACAAACTTACACGGAAATTGGCTGAGCGGAATCAAATTTATTGATGAATTACGCCTAGGCTCACAAGATAATTTACCAAGTGATGTTAAAAATAACAAAGCCCGAAACACCTATTTCTTCCTACCACTAATATTAGGGATTTTAGGCGTTATTTTTCTCTTTAAAAATGATAAAAAGAAATTTTGGGTACTGCTTGTTTTATTCCTATTTACAGGTTTAGCCCTTAAAATATACCTCAACGAACGCCCTTTTGAACCCCGGGAACGGGATTATGCACTGGTAGGCTCATTCTACATATTCGCTATGTGGATAGGCTTTGGGGTTTATGCCCTTTTTGAAATGGTAAAGGAATATCTGTCTCCAAAAATAGCCATACCCATAGTGTTAAGCGCTACTTTGTTAGCTTCACCGGTGTTATTGGCGTATCAAAACTGGGACGATCACGACCGTTCCGGTAAATACACGGCCAACTCCATGGCTAAAATGTACCTCGATTCGGTTGATGAGAACGCCATTCTATTTACCATTGGTGACAACGATACGTTTGCCCTCTGGTATGCACAGAATATTGAAGGCTACCGCCAAGATGTCCGTATCATTAACACCAGTCTCTTTCAGACCGATTGGTATATAGATGATATGAAAAAGAAAGCATTTACCAGCGATCCTATTCCATCACAATTAACACATGATAAATATCGATATGGCACACGGGATTTTCTGTATTATCAAGAAACAAAACAAGATACCATTGATATAAAAACGTGGATGAACTGGATTGCAAACGATAGCCCTGCCACTCAGGTAGAACTAGAGAGCAATCAAAAAGCGTTCACCTTCCCTTCAAAAACGATTCGAGTACCGGTAGATAAAGAAGCCGTATTGCGCAATGGAATTGTTCCACAGAAAGATGCTGATAAAATTGTCGATAATATTTACATTGAATTAAAAGGAAATGTTATCTACAAAAACCGAATGTTGATGTTAGACATTCTTGCCAATAATAACTGGGAGCGTCCTATTTACTTTAGTGGGGGTGCTTTTGGAGATGACGATTATTTATGGATGAAAGACCATTTGCAATTAGATGGTGTTGTATACAAATTAGTACCTATAAAAACTCCAGTAAATCCACGAAATCCATTTGATATGGGCCGTGTAGATACCGAAAAAATGTACAATATTGTCATGAATTGGGATTGGGGAAATAGCGGCAGTCCTGATATATATCACGATACTGAAACCCGAAGAAACGGTATCACCTACCGTAGTAATTTAGCCCGTTTAGCTGAAAACTTAATTAATGAAGGCAAAAAACAGAAAGCTGAAAAAGTACTAGATCTGGCCATGGAAAAGATGCCCGTCAAGTACTTTGAGTACTATTCGCTACTCGAACCCTTTGTTTTAGGATATTATGAAGTAGACAAACCTGAAAAAGCCAGAGAATTATATGAAAAGGTTTCTAAAAAATATCAAGAAAACCTCTTGTATTACAGTGGAATGAAAGTTAAAAGACAGTATGAAATTGCCGATGATATTATTAGTGATATGGAACGGTATCGCGGATTGGTGGATATTATTATTGTGTATGACAAGGAGGCATTTGCAAAAGAAGAAGCTTCAGAGTTTAATGATTATTTAAAGCTATTCCGTCATTTTTATAATGAAAACGAAGGTGTTAATGTAGAAAAAGATCTTCAAGAAAAAGAATCCATCCAGATTATGGCAGATTCTGTTCCTAATGATGTTTTAAATGAAGCCATAGAAAAATAAAACAGTGAAACTGCGTTTGGTAACAGTGCCCAAATTTGTGCAACGGATCTATCCGAAGCGAATTTGGGCATTGCCAAATAAAGAAAATAACGTGTATCTCACTTTTGATGATGGCCCCATCCCCGAAGTGACTCCTTGGGTATTAGATACCTTAAAACAATACAACGCTAAGGCTACTTTTTTCTGCATCGGTGATAATATTCGTAAACATCCCGAAATTTTTAAGCGTATCCTTGCAGAAGGTCATTCGTTAGGCAATCATACGTTTAACCATTTAAATGGCTGGAAAACGGGTACTCAAAGCTATATTGATAACGTTTCGCTTTTTGAAAAAGAGTTACAAGCAAAGAACGTTCGTCATGCATCACTCACACCTCGTACTTCGTTGTTTCGTCCTCCCTATGGTAAACTCACATCCAAACAAGCCAACCTGCTTCAGAAAAAAGGCTATAAGATTGTCATGTGGAGCGTATTAAGTTACGATTACAATATCTCTGTTTCAAAAGAAGAATGTCTTCAAAACGTAGTAGAGCACGTACAACCTGGAAGTATAATCGTTTTTCATGATAGTTTAAAAGCACAAAAAAACCTCCAGTATGTGTTACCGAAGGTTTTAAAAATTTCAAAATTTAACTTTGAATCTATTTTTTAATTTACAATAAGATTATAGGAAGTGACTAAAAACTGTTCATTCGCTGCTGAAATCTTTCTTCCATATATTTCGATATAATCATCAGTTTCAACATCAACTGTCCCTAATATAGAAACTGACTGCCGTGCATCAGTCACCAAAACATCAACAACAGTCTGAGTTCCAACTACCTGTACGCCATTTTTATAAATTGAAAACCCTAATCGAGTTCCGGCTGTTGCAGTAAATGAAACCGCTGCAAAAACATTTAGAGACCTACCCTTTTGCCCTTTATATACTATTCTATTTTCACTATTTACTCCCGTACCCTCCGCGGTTCTAAAAAGTCGTATCGCGTCGGTATTTACAGGTAACTTAAAAGGATTCGTATTACTTAAACCAACAACTGAAGATGAGTTGAAGTATAAATTCCCTGTCGCAACATCATCACTCTCTCTAGGTATACCGGGACTGTCTACTGTCCAATCATTTGTGAAATTATACCCTGTATAAGGTGAACTCCCATTTATATAATTACCTCCTCCAGAAAAAACAACACTTTCCATAACCGCATCTCCTAATACATTAGTTACTCCTGTAATATCAACTCCTGCGGCAGCTCCTATAACTTGAGAAAACCCACTCACTTTTTGAATCAAGGTAAACTCCCCTTTAAGTGTTTCATAAATACCTTTATTATTACCTACCCAAGCTTGGTTGAGTAATAATAAATTATCAATATCAGAATAAGTTATTCCCCCATTGTTATTTACAAATTGAATAATATTTGTAAAGTATGTACCTACGTTTGAAATTGTACCTACACTAGTCATATTTGCAATAATACAGTTCTGAATAAGTAAAAGGTTTCCTCCTGTAATATTAAAAGCTGTTCCATTAGGAGATGCTCCTCCAGTAATAGTTACATTTCTAATAGCACCACCCATACTTCCAGCAAACACAGTTCCCGAAGACACCAAAACATCTTCATTAGCATCTAACCCAGAAAGGTAAGCGTTGTTTAAATCAATAGGAGCTGCTAAAACAATGGTTCCATTAATTTCATAATATGTATCTTCATCCAATAAGTATTTAGAGTTACCACCTGCCACAAGTTCAGGGGCTAAATCTGCAGCAGACTTAACAAGTTTATAATTATCACGCTCAACATTATTGGCAAGTAGTTTCACCCACCTAATTCCTGCCATATCATAATAATAAAAAGCTGTTTCATCAGTGTCAAAAACCAATAAACCATCAGCTGGATTAGTAATAGCCGTTCGTTGGGTAGTAGTCATTCTCGGAGCTAACAATCCTTGCGAGTCAGAAGTGATATCTAACATAGAAGATGGGTCTGGGGTTGTAGTACCAATTCCTACTTGTGCGTAGGAACATACACTCATTAATAAGAATAATAGGGATAATACGGGGAGTTTTTTCATAATTATAAGGGTTTGTAAATAGATTCGACAAGCTATCTTTCAATTAACATACGTTAATCCTAAAAGTTAATCATTTGGTCGGAAAAATAGGTCTTTATTTTATAATATTTAGTAATAAATCAACTTTTTTTAACAAAATTTTAAGTGTTTGCTCTTTTGGGGTCAAAGAAACAATAAAAATTTAGTTATTACAACATAATAATTTAATATCTGTCTCTTATACACATCTCCGAGCCC
>CAJXPE010000014.1 GCA_913057965.1 uncultured Marixanthomonas sp.
TAAGGAGTCGTCGGCAGCGTCAGATGTGTATAAGAGACAGTTGACTTAGACTAAAGTGATTGTTTATTTAAAAAAAATATAGCTATGTACTATGTATTACTATGTATTTTGTTATACATTTGTATTATGAATAAATCATTTATAGAAAAATGGGAATCACAGGTAAAAAAAGGAACATTAACTTTTATAGCCTTGAATATCTTAAAGAATAAAGAGCTCTATGGTTATGAGTTTATCGAAGAGATAAAAGATAAAACCAGTATTGAAATCGCTGAAGGAACTTTCTATCCCTTAATGAATCGATTGGCTAAAGAGGAACTTGTCATATCAAAATGGGTAGAGCAAGAAAGTGGCATTCCAAGAAAATATTATAGTCTCACCAAAACAGGAGAACAAACTCTTTCTAAAATGCAAACCTATTGGGACAACCTTACTTCTTCCATAAAAAAAATCACAAAATGAATATTGAGAAAATAAAATTTAATGAAAAGCCATCGCAAAGAATCTATCAGGATTACCTAAAACGTATTGATCGAGTTACAAAAGGATTGCCTAAAAAAGATCAAAAAGAAGTTTTGATGGAATTTAACAGTCATATTTATGAAGGCCTCCAGCAAAATATCAATACAAACGAAATAGATCGGTTACTGGATATACTAGAGAAACTCGGCAGTCCAGAAGAGGTGCTAAAACCTTTAATAGCGGATAAAAAAATGGAACAAGCCACCCGCACTTTTAATCCATTACATATGGTTAAAGCCTTGGCACTAAATGTGACCAACGGTATTTCCTATGTTATCTTTTTCGTACTGTATTTAATGCTTTTTGGATTTGTCTTCCTTATTTATTCTAAACTCACCAATCCAGTAGAGACAGGGTTGTTCTTTGATGGAAATCATTTTCAAGCCTTGGGAAGAATAAATCCAGGATATATTAAAGGCACGCAAATTCATGAAGTTTTAGGTCAATGGTTTATCCCTGTCATGCTTTTATCCCTAATTGTCTTTTACCTACTTATAACTTTATTATTAAGATTAAAACGTATCATCAATAAAAAATAACACTATGAAAAATATAATAATTGGTATAATGTTGGCCCTTTGGACAACCTTCGCCTTCTCACAGTCATTCAACACTCAAAAATTAGATAGCCTATTATCATTATTGGGGCAAAACGATAAGTTCATTGGGAGTATAGCGGTCTCCAAAGATCAAAAATCTATATATCAAAAATCAATAGGTTTTGCAAGTATTGATCAAAACCTTAAAGCAGATGAATTCACCAAATATAGAATTGGTTCGATTTCAAAAATGTTTACTGCTACACTCGTTCTAAAAGCAGTTGAAGAACAAAAACTGAAATTAAATCAAACCATTGGAACCTATTTTCCAAACATTAAAAATTCAGGTAAAATTACTATCAAAAACCTATTGAATCATAGTAGCGGTGTACATGACTTTACCAGTGAAAAAGATTATTTGGAATGGAACACACAAAATCAATCCAGAGAAGACATGCTTTCAAAAATTTCTAATGGTGAGAGTGTATTTGAGCCCAACGAAAAAAGTAATTACAGTAACTCAAATTATGTATTATTGACATTCATCCTAGAAGATATTTATGGGATCCAATTTAGTGAGTTACTGAATAAAAAAATTAGTGCACCTTTAGGATTAAATAATACTTACTATGGGGATAAAATCAATGTAGAGAAAGGTGAAAGTAATTCTTATTCTTATTTGGGTACATGGAAGTTAGAACCTGAAACAAATTTATCTATCCCCCAAGGTGCTGGTGCAATAGTTTCCAATCCTACTGATTTAAATATCTTTATTGAAGAGCTTTTTTCAGGTAACATCGTTTCTAAAAAGAGCCTCGAGACAATGAAGTTTATAGAAAATGACTATGGATTTGGTATGTTTAAATTTTCTTATTTGGACGAATTAAATTTCGGACACACTGGTGGTATTGATGGGTTTCGTTCTTTCACAATATACTTCCCAATAGATAAGCTAGCCATCTCTATGACCTCCAATGGTTTAAATTATTCCCAAAAAGAAATATTAATTTCTATTTCAAATGTCTTTCATCACAAATCATTTAAATTACCAGAATTTAATGAAATACAAATCACCTCCGATGATTTGGATAAATATGTAGGTTCCTATTCAAGTAAAGAAATACCACCAAAATTTACAATTACAAAAGAGGGCAATACATTAATAGCACAGCTAGCTGGTCAGTCGGCATTTCCGTTGGAGCCAACTGATAAGAATGTTTTTACGTTTACGCAAGCTGGCGTTATATTAGAATTTGAACCTGAAAACAAAACAATGCTTATAAAGCAAAATGGAAGCGAATTTTTATTCACAAAAAATAAATAGAAGCGTGCAATATATCTTATACAAGGAAAGTGCGAGAAAACACTCATTATAATGGCTCGAACGAGTTTGAGAAATGATTCCGCGATATTGACCAACTTATGAAACTGTTTTCCTTTTAGGTGCTAATCAAAACGGATTTGACTACAGAATTATAGATCACATAAAGTTCGATCGCTTGCCGACTTTTCTTAGGAATGATAGAAGAAGTGAAATGGAAATCAGAAACCTTTAAGTTGTGGTCAAGACTTTGTTGACGTAGCACTTTTCTTTAGAATAAAGATTTTTCTACGAAATGTCGGGGAATGTGCTGAGTGGATTTAATAATTAAAAAACCTTATTGACTATTTATTTAAAAGATCTATTTATAATTAAATAATCCACCTTTTAAACCAGATCGTCCTTTTAAAACACTCCCCCAAGATCGACCCAAAAACTTTTATACCTTAACTTCAAACTATTTTAGCCTTTTTATTATACCCAAATAATTTCTTTGGAACTTATAGTTGATTTTTACTTTTCTATAAAATAATTGTCTCTTGATGTAACCTTTTCTATTTTTCCGACTATATACTATTGAACAACCATTAAAGAAATCCTATTTGGAGACAATTACCGACGAAAAACTTATGCAACAGGTTGCAAAAGGAGATCTGGACCAACTGAAAGTCCTTTTCGAAAGACATCATGTGCATGTTTTCAATTTTTTAAATAAAATGACTAGGGACAGGATGTTGAGTGAAGATATGACTCAAGAGGTATTCTATAAGATCATGAAATATAGAACCACCTATGCCAATGGTCGATTTGTTGCTTGGATGTTTACCATAGCACGAAACAATTTAAAAACATATTACAGTCGAAAAAAAGAGCGATATGATAGTCTTGATGAAAAATTACTCAAGACGATAGATGACGGGATAGAAGCCTCTTTACCAAATCACATTTTCTCAATATCGATATATTTTTTGATAAAATCCAATTCTTTAGTCAACGGTACTTTTTTGAGATGCGTTTCATCAGTTAAATAGCGCATCATACTTGATAGTTTTAAGATATAATCTGATGTTTCAGGATGATTTTTTAAAGACAAACTATACAAAGAGTTAAATGCATTAAATAAAAAATGAGGGTGCAATTGATTCCAAAGTAATTGTTCTTTCGCTTGGTTCAATTCTTTTTCCATTTTTTTATATCGATTTAGAAACTCTAATCGATTTATAAAATAGATGCCCAAATAAAATAAAAGTGATTGTCCTAGAAAGCTTGTAAAGTATTCAAAAGATTGCCCAAACTCTATCCTATCGTGTATTCTGAAATCTTTAAGCGATGCCAACCCTATTAGTAAAAATATAGAGAGACTTACGAACCCAATTTTTCGCCAAAGGTCTTTTAATTCTAGTACATAATAATATAATCCAAAAGTTATTAAGGCAAATACAAAATTCTCTACGGCATCGCTCGTCAAAAAGAAAAGCCAATCTTCTGGGATTGAGAAAAAAGCTTCTCGTATTAATTCGAAAGTGATAATAGCTATAAAAGTCACATTGAAAGTGATTTTAATAGACCGTATGCTTTTGCTAGATAGTTTCAACGTAATAGGTTTTGATCAATATTTTGTAAATATAGAAAAATGGTGTGCTGTTAAGTCGATTAGAAAGATAGGTTCGTCGTTTCGTTTCAAGTGTTTGTCTATCTCATTTTCAGAGAAACTCTAATTAAAATATGTTTGATACATATTCACATTAAAATTAAAAAAATGAAAACGTATTTTTTACTGACTATTTTATGCTTTACCTCCTTAATTGTCTTTGGTTAAAAATTGGAACTAAAAAAAGCATCTCCCTTTATCGCTGTTAAATGGGAAAATGAGCAACCTATTGTAAAATTTGATAATGAATGGTATCATTTTGAGAAATTAGATAATTTCAGCAAAAAGGAGATTTTGGACTTTTGTAAAATGGAGTATGATGATAACTGGCAAAAACGATTTTCTGAATATCTTGTGGAGGTATTGAATGGATTAGGGTATCAACCCAATGTGAAAGTGAATTTAAAACTTTCAAAAAATGGCATTTCAAAAACAAGAATAGGAACATTTACTTTTGAAAACAGACAGCTTTCACTTCATTACAACAAAGCTGTAATGGCATCTAAATTTCCTCAAAAACTATCGAAAGCAGAAGCTTTAGCCGATTTAAGTGAATTTAAAGAAATCTTAAAAATTAGATCTTCTTATGCTCAACTTTCAACCTTTGATTATAAATCAGCTATAGAAGAATTAAAGGCATCGATTTTAAGTAAAAAAAGTGAAATAGATATTAATGAATTTACAAATGATCTGAGCAAAATTATGGCAGAAATTGGAGATAGGCATTCATCAGTTAAAAATGAAGCATTAAATATATTAAAAAATGAAAGTTATAATTTAAAACTCCCGTTTGGTGTCGCTACAGTGAAAGGAAAAATGGTGGCAACAAAACAAAATGTAAAAGATGAAAATTACACCTACTTTTATGATTCACATCCTGATATTAAAAGTATAAATGGAATAGCGGTAGAAACGTTGCTAAACTCCTATAATTACAAGAATAAAAAAGCGCCAGAACAAGTAAAAATATCAAGAGGAAGCAGTGTAATTCAAAACTACGGAGCTCTATTATTTAAAAATAATATACAATGTCCAGATAGTGTCAAAGTGGTTTTTACTGACGGTATTACTGAAAAAACGGAAACACTTCAATTGACTACAGGGAAAAAAGGATATTCTTCAAAGTTACTTCAAGAGCATTATAATCTCAGGGAAAAGGTCGGAAATGGAAACTTTGATGGATTGAGCAAAACCCTGGAATCTAATATTGGGTATATCAATATACCCCAAATGTACCAGTATGACGATGTTGAAGGTCTAGAAGATTTCATAGAAAATACACTTAAAAGTTTCGCAGATACAAAAGCCTTAATCATTGATATCAGAAATAACCCTGGGGGCACAAGAGATTTACTGAAAACGTTTGCACATTATATTGTCCAACCTGAGCAATCTCCTTGGATAGCTAATGTTGCTTATTTAAGAACAGATTCAACAATACTTGGGGATGAAGCATCAATGAGCGGACGTTATTTATATAGTTATAACTCTGATAAATTAACAGACAACGATAGAAATGCAATAGATCAATTCAATAGCAATTTCGAGCTTCAAAAGACATTTGATACTTCAAAATTTAGTGCCCCGTTTTATATGGTTTTACATAATGGAAAGAACTTATACACGCAACCAATTTATATTTTGGTTAATGAAAATAGTTTTAGCGCAGCAACTGTTTTCACAAGCGCATTTAAAAGCTTGCCGAACGTAAAAATAATTGGAGAAACAACGGATGGCTCAAGTGGTAATTCAAGAAAATTACATTTGAAAAATTCAAATATTAGAGTTAAAGTATCCACAATGTTGTCATTTCAAAAAAATGGAAAAACCTTGGATGGAAATGGAACGATTCCAGATATTGTAATTTCAGCAGATGAAACACAAGTTTTAAAAGGTATTGACAATCAGTTGAGTGAATTAATTAATATAATCAATAGACGTTGATCTTTAAAGGTGTAAATTGAGATGTCTATACTAAGTTCGTCCGCTTTCTGACTTTTCCAGGAAATAAAGGAACCAAGCCTATTGAAAATCGGAAGCTTTGTAACTATGTCCAAAAATTTTATAATAAAGCGCATAAATTTTTAAATATTTCCTCGATAATACTCCAAAACTTTAACTCTCAAAGCATATTCATACTTTACATTTGCCAAATTAGTCTGGGCGTTGTCCAAGTTATTTTTGCTAATTATGTATTCCACACTATTTGAAACGCCATTGTTAAACCGAATTTCATTAATACGGAAAGACTCTTTATACGCTTTTACTTGATCCTGCAACAAGTTGTATCGTTGAAAAGCAGTCTGCATCACGCTATAAGATTGCTTGATGGACTGCTGAAGATCCAGTTTAGTCTGGGTTAAAGCTGTTTGAGCTTCTTCTTTTTTAATTTTTTCGAGAGCGACATTGTTTTTAGCTCTAAAGCCATTAAAAATAGGGATGTTCACTGCAACCCCTATTGAAGAGTTGAGGTTGTTGTCAAATTGATCGCGGTATGGGATGTTATCGCTTGTAAAATTAGATTCTTCTGTAAAAACCGAATAATCCTGATTGTCTATATTCACAAAATCCCCTGTTTCTAGAATGCTCGTCCCTGTTTCGTTAAAGAGTCTTGCAGCGCTGGAATAATTCGTGTTTAAGTTGGCAAAAAGACTTACTTCTGGAATGTATTGAGAACGAGCTACAGCTACTCCTTTTTTGGCTGCTTCCAAACTTAAATCGCTTGCCTTGATCGTGGGGAATACCTGCAACGCTTTTTCGTAAACCTCTTGTGATGTATAGTTATATCCTTCAAAATCTAATTGTACATTTAAGGGAGCTACAGTAATGGTCTCTTCTGCATTAACAAGGGTATTAAGGTTTATAAGCTCGGTCTTAAGGGTATTTTTACTTTCGGCAATATTGGCCGCATCCATCGCCAATTGACCTTGAAGGTCGCGATACTCTGCTGGGTTTCCGGTTTCTTCTTCAAACAAGCTTCTTAATCTGTCCAATTGTCCTTGAGTGGTTTTTAATCTGGATTCGGCAAGTTTAACCAAATCCTGTGCATTCAACACCTGAATATACGTCAACGTTACATTTAGGATTAACGATTGTTTGGCGGCTTCAACTTCCATTTCGGCAGACTCCAAGTTCAGTTTTGCCTGTTTCCAACTATTTATAAGCCTAAAGCCGTTAAAGATTACAGCATCCAGCCCTAGACCGGCATTAGAAAATGTGAGTTCCTGATTCACAATACCATTGGTAAAAGGATCAATACTTCGTCCATTTGAGATGCCTAAATTATACGAACCATTAATACTTGGCAGCAACGCATTTTTACTTTGTTTAAAATTTACATCCCGGGTTTCTTTAATTAGCCGGTTTGTTTTAAGGTCAAGGTTATTTTCTATTGCTAAGTTGATGCATTCCTCAAGGGAATGTGCCGTTCTTTCTTTTGTTTGTCCAAAAAGAAGCATAGTGGTTGCAAAATATAGTACTATGGAAATTTTAAAAGTCATAATATAGATGATTGATGAATGATTTTCTACTTGCGGTCTCGTCTTCCATCTAGAAGGTGTAAAATTCGCGAACCATACGCTGCATTGGCTTCAGAATGGGTTGCTTGGATTATGGTAACCCCTTCCTCGTTGAGTTCTTTAAACAACTTCATAATTTCCTCGCTTTGTTTGGAGTTGAGGTTTCCTGTGGGTTCATCGGCCAAAATGAGCTTTGGTTTAGCAATCAAGGCACGGGCGACACCTACTAATTGTTGTTGCCCGCCACTTAATTGGCTCGGGAACAAATCCTTTTTACCTACCATATTAAAGCGGTCTAGCATATCGGCTACCAGAGCTTTACGTTCGGCCGATTTTACATTTTTGTACAATAAGGGTGTTTCTATGTTTTCATAAACGGTAAGCTCGTCTATCAAGTGATACGCCTGAAACACAAACCCGATGTATTCCTTATAGAGTTTAGAGCGGTGTTTTTCTTTCATGGTGTGTACCGATTCCTCCAGGAAAGCATATTCGCCCTCCTGAAAGCCATCTAGCATCCCTATAACATTAAGCAAAGTCGACTTACCCGAACCGGAAGGTCCCATAATGGTGATAAACTCGCCTTCTTCGACTTTAAGGCTGATATCATTCAGTAAAAAAACACGTCTGCCGCCTTGGGTGACCCATTTGTATATGTGATTAAGTTCTAGTAACATATTGTATTATTTTTTTATAATTTTTATTCTGAAAAAATAGCCGCAGGATCTTGTTTAGTTATTCCGCTTTCAAACTCTCAACCGGGTTTTTTATAGCAGCCTGTATCGTTCGGAAACTTATAGTAAAGACGGCAATTAATAATGCTATAGTACCAGCCATTAGGAAAGTCCAAATAGTTAAGTTAATTCGGTACACATAATCTTGAAGCCATTGTGAAGTAGCATACCAAGCAATTGGTGTGGCAATGATAAAAGCAATGCCTATAAGTTTTAAGAAATCTTTAGTTAGTAAAAGTGTAATGGTCGATACACTGGCACCAACTACTTTCCGGATACCAATTTCTTTTTGTCTTTGCGAAACAACTAGCAATGAAATAGCAAAAAGACCGATGCAACTTAAAATTATTGCCAAGATAGAACCACTAGAGATCATTGTTGTCATGGTTCGCTCCTTTACCAAGGTTCTCTCTATATTATCATCTAAAAAGGAGCCTAAAAACTCTGTATCTGGCTCAACCTTATCCCAAGCTGCTTTTACAGTATTAAACGATTGGGATAAATTATCTGGCGCAACCTTAACATAAGCGTGATACATTGGTTTTTTTGAATTCATAAAAAAGCTCATTGGCTCAATAGACTTATTCATACTTTGAAAATTATAATCTTTGACCACCCCTATCACAGAAAACTGAAGAGAATCATTTATAACAAACCGAATGTTTAAGGGGTCCTTTTCTCCAAATTCTTTTACCATCGCCTCGTTTATGACTACCGAAAGACTGTCTGCTGCATATTCTCTTTTAAAGGATCTTCCCTGCAACAGTGACATATCTAATGTTTGCGGATAATCATAATCCACAAAAAGTAGGTTTGTTTTTACTTCACGGCCTTTATATTCAAAACCCATAACACTTGTAGAAGTACTACCGTCTTTTCCAAGACCTAAAATATTATTTGAAGCTGTAACACTCAAAATATTAGGTTTCCTTGAAAGTTCATCTCGCATCAATTTCAACAACTGCTTACGGTTCTTTTTAGTTTTTAATGGAAAGGCGATTACTTGTTCTTTATTAAACCCAAGATCTTTATTTCTCATGTAATTCAATTGTTCTCGCAATACTAACGTGCTACTTATTAGTAAAATGGCAATACCAAATTGTACTACAATAAGTGCATTACGAACACGGTTTCTACCTGAGGTCTCCAGTTTCCCTTTTAATGCGTGCAAAGTGCCTAGTTTACTCATTAAAAAAGCAGGATATCCGCCAGCAATGAGCGTTATAAGTAATAAGGAAATTATCAAACCAATTATAATTGTTGGTGTTGCTACTAACTCAAATGATGCATTAGTATGAAATAAGGTTTGAAAAGAATTAAGTAATGAAAAAGCCAAAAATGCTCCCAAAATTACAGCAACACTAAAAATTAAGATGCTTTCTCCCCAAAACTGGAAGAAAAGTTGGGTTTTTCCTGCTCCTAAAGTTTTGCGCATCCCGATTTCTCGAAGTCTTTGTGCACCTTTAGCGATGCTCATATTTATAAAATTGATGCTTGCAATAAATAAAATGAGAAGCGCAATACCCAATATCACATATTGTAGTGTTATACTTACTGTTACCTCAGCGGCATTTAAATCTGTAAAACTAACGTCCTCAAATGGCAAAAGGTGTATTTGCCTGTATTGTCCTTCTGCATTTGGTTTCGCACCATCTCGCTTAGCATTTGTTATGTCATTTGTAAAATGAAGCGTTGAGAATTCTTGTGTAGATTTTTCAAATTTTTCTGGGGAAGTCCCCTCTTCTAATTGTAGATAAACAGGATGATTATGTGCGTCCCAACGATCCTTCTTGCTTTTATAAAATGAATCTGGTAAATCCATAAAATTAAAAATCGCTCCAAAACGTAAAGAACTTGCTTCAGGAAAGTCTTTTAAAATTGCAGACACCGTTACAGGCGTTTCTTTGCCATCACGTTTTATACTAATGGTTTTGCCGATGGCTTTTTCTTTGCCAAATATTTTTTTTGCTGTTTCTTCTGTCAGTGCAACTGTTGATCTTTCTATTGGATTCTTTTTATTACCCTTCAAAATAGGAAAGGAAAAAATTTCAAAAAATTCTGGATCTGCCCAAGAGGAGCCTATGCTTAGGGTTTTATCCTTATAGGTAAGAAGTGGACCACCTGTGGCATAACGCGTTATTTTTTTTACACCAGGCACTTCACTTTTTAGGGCTGCAGCAAAAGGAATGGGGTTTGCATCACTAGATTCTGGACCTTTTGGAGCCTGAGAGGTGGTATATATTTGATAAATTGAACCTTTATTTTCGTGGAATTTATCGTATGATAATTCAAATAAGGCGTAGGTGCTTAATAAAAAAGCAATTCCAAAGGCTGTTGTTAAGCCAATAATATTTAGAACCGTGAAAGTTTTATCCTTCCAAAGGTTCCGTAAGGCGATTTTAAAATAATTCCTAAACATAACTATTCACTTTTTGATTGATGAAAATTATTCTGTGCGTAAACTTTTAACAGGGTTTGCGATTGCGGCTTTAATGGCTTGGAAACTCACTGTTATTAGGGCAATGCAAACTGCAAGGATCCCTGCAACCGCAAATACCCACCAGTTAATCTCTGTACGATAAGCGAAATCAAGTAACCATTTGTTCATTAACCAATAGGCAACTGGAGCTGCAATTACAAAGGCAATTAACACCAACTTTAAGAAATCCTTCGTCAACAAGCCAGTGACCCCAGAGATACTGGCTCCTAAAACCTTACGAACACCAATTTCTTTAGTGCGCGCTTCAGCTGTAAATGCAGCTAGACCGAACAAACCTAAGCAAGCAATAAAAATGGCTAATAGAGAAAAAGCAGTTGCTGTTTCTGCTGTTTTTTCTTCCGAAGCATATAAACTTGCAACGTGTGTGTCTAAAAATTGATAGTCAAAAGCGGTATTTGGTAAATTGTTGGTAAAGTTTTTTTGTAGTTGTCCCATAAACTCTGAAAGGTTCGATGTTTTATATCTAACTAACAGCGTGCGTATAGATTCTGGAGCGTTATTGGATTTATAATACATATATCCGCCAACATCTTCTTTTAAAGAATTATAATTGAAGTTTTCCACAACCCCAGTAACAATAGATTTATCGCCTAACTCGGTATTAATATACTTTCCGATAGCTTCTTCGGGTTTTTTAAAACCTAGATATTGAGTGATTTTTTCATTTATCAATGTATACACGATAGAGTCGCCTTTTACAATGCTTTCAGGCAGCGAATTACCTGCCAATAAGTTAAGCTGCATAGTTTCTACAACAGAGCCATCGGTGCGGCAACTGCTTATTGGCATTCCAGTTGCATCGGTACTCAATTTTCGAACAGATCGACCACTTTCATTGTCACCTGGTATGGATTGTACCGCGGAAACACTTTCAACATTCGTTTGTCGTTTTAGATCGTTGATAGCTTGCTGAACTTGTTGATAGCTTTCAGCAGATTTTACAGAAAGAGCAACAACACCATTGGGGTTATATCCTAGCTTTTTGTTTTTAATAAAATCCATTTGCTGAAATATGATGGTAACGGCAATAATTAAAATAATGGAAGCGGAGAATTGAAAGACCACGAGACCCTTCCGTACAAACTCGGTTAAAGACTGTTTTTTCTTTGATTTGTTTACCAAAGACAAAGGAGAAATACTTGACATGGAAAGCGCCGGATAGCTTCCTGCTATTAGTGTAACTAATGACCAAATTACAAGAAGACTCAGTAAGATTTCAGGAGATAGTAATTCGGTATAAGTAAGTTCATTTCCAGTAATGTTTCGAAATAATGGAAGCGCCAAAAAAGAAATTCCGTACCCAATAAGTATGGAAATGAAAACCAGAATACCAGTTTCCATATAAAAAAGGGAAAGCATTTGCCTTCGGTTTGCCCCCAGGATTTTATTCATTCCAATTCCTTTAGACCGTTTTTGAGAATTGGCAGTCGCAAGGTTCATGTAGTTGATACAGGCAATCAATAACACCAAAATAGAAAGGAATAGCAAGCTTTTTATAGTGCTGATACTTCCCAGGCGAGACGAGTATCCTTCTCTTATATCTGAAGAATATAGGTGTATTTTTGTTAAGGGCTGAAAAAGAAATTTGGTAAAATACTGTCCTTCTTTGTCAACATATTTATCGATTAATTTGCTGGCTTGGTTTTGAACGTTAGCAATACTTGTATTTGGTTGAAGCTGAACGTAGGTTTCATAGCTGGCATTACTCCAATATACATTAGTGCCCATCCACGAATCCATAATATTATAGACTAAATTACAGTCTATTACACTGTTTTTGGGCAAATCCCTGTAAACTCCTGAAACTTGCAGACTGTCTCTATTATTTACTGAAATAATTTTACCCATAGCGTCCTTATTGCCAAACAAACGTTCTTTTGTGGATTGCGAAAGAACAATAGATTTTGGTTGTGAAAAAGCCAGTTGCCTGTTACCTTTAATAAAATGGAAATCGAACATGTTAAAAAGGGTGGAATCTGCTAGATATAGACCATTCTCATTAAAATTCTTTCCATCTATTTTTAAAGAAGCTGTTGCACCAAAATCATCTTTAATTAGCCGCGTCATTTTATTTACTTGTGGTAGCTCTTGTGCAAGAGCCGGCCCTACTGCATTGGGCATCGTGGCCCAAGTTTCAAAATCGTATTCTTCAGAGGTTTCCATATTCACTCTGTAAATATCTTCTGAATTTGAATACATGCTATCAAAACTGAGTTCTGTATTTACAAAGGCGAATAGGAGAATACAAACACATAACCCAATAGCTAAACCGGCTATGTTAAGCGCTGTGAAAAGCTTATTGGCGTATATGTTGCGCCACGCGATTTTAAAATAGTTTCTGATCATAGTTTTATGTTTTAATGACCTCATAGGTTTTGAAAACTTGTGAGGTTTACTTTTTTCATTCCGTTCGTAAGCTTTTTACTGGGTTCGCTATTGCTGCTTTAATAGCTTGGAAGCCTACTGTTAAAAGTGTTAGCGTTACTGCAAAACCACCTGCGATTATAAAAACCCACCATTCAATTGTTATTCGGTATGGGAAATCTTGCAACCATTTTTGCATAACGTAATAAGCAAGGGGCGATGCTATTACAAAAGCGATACCTACCAGTTTTAAAAAATCTTTGGTCAACAGACGGACAACATTTTGTACGCTAGCTCCAAGCACTTTTCGTATGCCTATTTCTTTTTTCTTTTGTTCAGCTACAAACGAGATAAGGCCAAATAACCCCAAACAACTTATCAAGATTGCCAAAGATGTAAAGACAACCGAAATTTTACCTAGACGCTTTTCTTCAGCATATAATTTTTCGACTTCCTTGTCTACGAATGTGTAAACAAATGGGGTATTAGGGTTCATGGTTTTCCAAGACCCTTCAAGATTACTTAAAAGAGCTTCGTATTCTTGTGTTTCAGCTTTTAAAATAATCCAGCCTGGCCATATTTCATTAAAAAGTAACATGGGAGCTACTTCTTCCTTTAGGGAAGCAAAATGATAATTATCGGTAACCCCTACAATTTCAAACTCATCAACCTCCCCTTCGTAGGTTTGTATCAGTTTGGATCCAACCGCTTTATCCAGCGGAATATTAAAGGCATCAATAGTGGCTTTATTTACCAGAACCTGAACGCTATCATTAGTACGGAGCGTACGTCCTGTAAGTAAAGAAGTCCCAACGGTTTTAAGGTAGTTGGGGCTAACCCCATCGTAATGCACTAAGGTTTGATCGGCCGGATTTCCACCTGGAAGTGTTAACCCTAAGTCGCCTAAAATAAACTCTGAAGGATAGTGATTGCTTCCTGACACTTCAGACACGCCATTAACTGTTTTGAACTTTGATTGAATAGCTTGGAAACTTTCTGAGGCTTGTTGCGTCCCTAATCGTACAGCAATGAGGTTGTCTTGATTATACCCCATATCCATTTTTTGGGAATGCTTTACCTGTTGGGTAATGATGATAACGGAAGAAATCAACCCAATGGAAACCACAAATTGAAATACGACCAATGTTTTACGTAAATTTCCACTACCCAAATTCAAGTTTATCGATCCTTTTAAAACCTTAACTGGTTTAATCCCTGAAAGAATAATTGCCGGATACAGACCTGCAATAATTCCTGTAAGGGTTCCCAATGTTAAAAGTGCAGCTAAAATTTTCCAATCAAATAAAGCCGAATAACTGATACCGCCTTCGGTTAATGTATTTACAAACGGTAATGCCAACGCTGTCAAAGGCAAGCTTATTACCGAAGCAAAAAGGGAAAGCAGTACAGATTCTCCCAAAAATTGACGGACGAGAGTTCCTTTATCGGCACCAATTGCTTTTCGCACCCCAATTTCCTTGGCCCGTTTGTTGGCCCTTGCCGTACTAAGGTTTATGAAATTAATGCACGCCACCAGTTGAATGAACAATGCCAAAATAAGGAGCATATAGATGTAGTTGATATCTGAAATGGTACCGATTTGGTTTCGAATTCCTTTTGAATATAAATGAATGTCCGAAATCTTTTGTAGATATAACGATTTACTGAAGCCTACTGCGGCCAAATCCTTTGCGCCATGCTTCTGTAAAAACCCGGAAAGTTTAGACTCCAAGTGTCTTGGGTTAGCGCCTGATTTCAATTTTATGTAACTTAATACGAAATTTTGTGTGGCAAAGTTTTCGATTTCCATCACACGTTCTCCGGTTCCGCCAGAGTTCATGGTCAAAATATAATTGGGGTTTAAATGTGTTTTGCCAAAATCATCTTTAAATACTCCTTTTATAGTGAGTGTTTGTTGTTCTTCACCGCTCCCAAGGGTTAATGTTTTGTTTAGTGCTTTTTTATTGCCGAATAGTTTTTTTGACAATGTTTCTGAAAGAACAATGGAGTTTGGTCTGTTTAAAGCTCCTTCAGCTTTCCCTTCAATAAAAGGGTAGTCAAATAATTTAAAGAATGTGGAATCTGCTAAATAACCCCGAGGTTCATAATATGCTTCGTCGCTATTTGTAACTCTTAAAAGGCCTTCATTTCCTTCGCCAAAATAAACCAATCGACATACTTCAGCCACTTCAGGAAAGTCTTCTTTCATTGCAAAAGCAATGGGTGGGGAAGTGCCGGCCGAAGGGTTTCCATTGTCATTTTCATCAATGACGGTTTTCAATCTATAAATCGACGATGCATCCTCAAACTGCTTGTCATATCCAAATTGTGCGATTACATAGGTAAGAATACTCAAACAGCAGACCGTTCCAACGGTTAAACCCAACAGGTTAATACTAGACTGTAGTTTGTTCTTTTGGAGATTCCGCCACGCGATTTTAAAATAATTCTTAAACATAATTCTTTGTTTTTTGATTGACTTCGATACACTTCGACTTCGATCAGTGACCAATGATCAGCCACACGTTTTTTACTATTTACTGCGAACTGCCTACTTTCTTTACTCTGTTCGTAGGCTTTTCACTGGATTTGCTATCGCGGCTTTAATCGCTTGAAAGCTTACCGTTAGCAATGCAATCCCCATTGCTATAATTCCTGCTATCGCAAATATCCACCACTCTATATCGATGCGATATGCAAAATCCTGTAACCACTTGTGCATGCCGTACCAAGCGATAGGAACGGAGACCAAAATGGCAAGAAGCACCAACTTTAAAAAGTCTTTGGACAAGAGTTTTACAACTCCAGAAACACTAGAACCTAAAACTTTGCGGACTCCTATTTCTTTTTTCCTTTGCTCTGCCGTATATGCAGATAATCCGAAAAGGCCTAAGCAGGAAATGATTATGGCTAAAAGTGCAAAAATTTGAGATAGGTTTTCTACCAATTGTTCACTTTTAAAACGTTCATTAAAAGCTTCATCTACAAATCTGTATTCAAAAGGAAACCCTGGATTTTGTGATTTTAGTACTTGTTCTATTTCTTGGAGTGTATTACTCATGTTAGCTCCAGTTGTTGGTTTTATATATAGGTAATCTGCTCCTTCAGCTTGATTATAAAATATGACAGGATCACTCGTTCCATACATATCGCCGTATAAAAAATCCTTGACAATCCCCTTGATGGTGAACATCTGTCCTTGCCAATTAACCGTTTTACCCACTACATTATCCGTATTTAATAGTTTTGCAAAAGATTCAGAAATTAATACATTACTGCTATCTGCAGCTTGCGAAGTGCCAAAACCCTTTCCTTCTTTGATTTCCATTCCGGTGGTCTTGAAAAAATTGTGGGTTACCGTTCTAATAGAAATCAAGACATCTTCATTATCAGGCTTGCCTTGCCATTGTACACCTGAGGTGTTATTTCCTCCAGATAAAATTTGCGAATTCATTAGGCCAGCACTTTCAACCAGTCCAGAAGATTTAAGCTCTTGTTCAATAGAATTGAAATTTTCAATAATATTTCCATTTGCTGCAGGTACTTCAATAAGGTTTTCTTTAGTCATTCCTAAATCCCTATTTTTTACGTGTTGCACTTGTTGATACACTATAATGGTACTTATGATAAAAATGATAGAAGCTGAAAATTGAATGACCACCAAACTTTTCCTTGTAATAGATGCAGCTCCTGTTTGTCTTATAGACCCTTTGAGCACTTCAATAGGTTTAAATGAAGAAAGGTAAAACGCAGGATACAAACCGGACAGAAATCCGCAGACCAGAGTTATAAGCAGTATTGGGATAAAATGAGAAGGTTTGGAAAGTGCTAAGCTTAAATCTTTATCAATCAATTCATTAAAATGTGGAATTAATATAATTAATAGAAAAATGCTTACAACACCACTAAGAAAAGCTGTGAAAACGGCCTCGGTGATAAATTGAAAGATCAACTGCTTTTTCCCTGAGCCTAAGGCTTTTCGCATTCCTACTTCGTTAGCGCGTTTTTCACTTCGGGCTGTAGCAAGATTCATAAAGTTAATGCAAGCGATGATTAAAATAATCAGTGCGATAAAGCTGAACAAACGTACATATTCAATACGGCCACCACTGATTTCACCATTTTTAAAATTGGATCGTAAATGCCAGTCATTCGCCGAGAATAAGATTGCTTCCGTTTCTTTATCACCGGTTTTGGCAGGAAGTATTGCTTTTACTTTTTTATTTACTTTTTCAACCGCGACTCCTGGTGCTAATTTTACAAAAGTGTCCGTAAAATTAGCACCGTAGCCTTTAGTCCATTCTTTGCCATCGGTAAAATTTTGGAATGGAATAAGCCATGTAAACGGATAGGTAGTATTCTTAGGGAAATTTTCTATAATTCCAGTAACAATATAATTTGTTTTTTGATCAAATTGAATATTCTTTCCCATTGCTTCTTGGCTATTTCCAAAAAGTATGGAAGCTGTCTTTTGTGTTATAACAATTGATTTTTTGTTTTTAAAGGCATCTTTAGAGTTTCCATAAATAAATTTAAGACCGAAAATGGCAAAGATGTCTTTATCTGCATAACTTCCTTCGCTGTTAATCGATTTCTCGCCAACACTGAGAAGAAAGCTTTTATCACGCTTACGCGCAGCCTTTGTAACTTCAGGTATTTCTGTTTTTAAAACCTCGGCCAAAGGTCCTGGCGTAGCTTGAAAAAACGTTCTCCATTCTCCCTCGTACTTTTGATTGGTCGGTACGGCATAGACCAGTTCTTTATCTGCAATAGATTGGTCAAAATTCACCTCATCCTCAACCCAAAGAAGAATAAGACTTGCACACGTAATCCCAATGGCCAAACCGAAGATGTTAAGAAAGCTGTAACCTTTGTTTTTCCAAAGGTTTCTGAATGCTATTTTGAAATAATTTTTAAACATGATTGTTCGTTTTTTGATTGATGGGCTTCAATACAATTTCGAAATGCTTCGTTTTCGGAATCACTCTGCCACCTTTAATTTTTTCCTGCCTACTTTTTTATTCGGTTCGTAAACTTTTTACCGGGTTGGCAATCGCGGCTTTAATACTTTGGTAGCTTACTGTAATTATAGCAATGGTTATAACTAAGAGTGCTGAAAGCCCCATTATTCCCCAACCTATCTGTATGCGATATGAAAAATCCTCCAACCAGATATTCATACAATACCAGCCAATCGGCAACGCAATTAAAGTAGAGATGCCTACAAGTTTTAGAAAGTCCGTCGTCAAGCCAATAGTAATCTGGCTCACGCTAGCTCCCAAAACCTTGCGGACTCCTATTTCTTTTGTTCTATTTTGGGCATTAAATGCTGCCAGACCAAATAGTCCTAAGCAGGCGATAAAAATTGATAAGCATGTAAATACAATAAAGATACTGCCCAGACGACGCTCCTCTTTGTAGGAAGCCTCAAATGCATCATCCATAAAGCGGTAATTGAAAGGCTGGCCAGGGGCTCTTTTTATCCAAATACTTTCAATGTTTGCAATGACACTGGCAAAATCATCTGTTTTCAACTTGATGGCCATGGACCCTGTAGTTCTGCTCATAAATAGCCCTAATGCACCTATATTCTCTCGCAAGGATTCATAATGAAAATCTTTAATGACACCTATAACATGATAAAATTCAGGATTTTCAAGTCCAATTTCTTCGGTAATTCTTATTCCAAGAGCTTCCTCTGCACTTATACCTAGCGTTGCTAGTGTGGATTCATTAATAATAACGGCAGTAGAATCTGCGGCAGATTGACTATTGAAATCGCGACCGGCGACCAATTCCAGATTTAACGTATTTAAATAATCGTTATCCACCTCCCAGGTTTGCATTTGAATGGCATATTGCTGATCCATGGCACCTTCCTTAAAAAAAGAACTGTTAGATCGTGATGATGGAGTAGGCATGAAGCTGCTCACTGTAGCGTCTTTGACGGCGCTCAAATTGAGAACATCCTGTTTAAAAGCATTAATATGTTGTCCAGCGGCATACGTGTCATTTATTACTAGAACTTGCTCCTTGTCAAAGCCCAGGTCTTTGTTTTGTATAAACTTCAATTGCTGAAAAACCACCAAGGTTCCAACAATTAAAAAAACAGCGACTCCAAACTGAAATACAACGAGCATGCTTCTAATATTCCACTTGCTACTATTCTTCATTCCGTTTCCCTTGAGTGTATCTACTGGAATAAATCGGGATATAACGAAGGCTGGATAACTACCAGAAAAGAGTCCTAACAATATAGTGATGAGTAAAATGGCAACATAAAACAAAGGCTCTGTAAATGGTATACTAATATCCCTGCCAGCTAAATCATTGAAATACGGCAATGCAATTAAAGCTATTATAATTGCTAGAATCATGGAAGCAAAGACGACAAATCCAGATTCTGTTAGGAATTGCACTATTAATTGAAATCTATTGGATCCCAGTGTCTTACGTATCCCTACTTCCTTGGCTCTTTTTAGGGAATGCGCAGTAGATAGATTCATAAAGTTTACGCACGCTAGAAGAATGAGAAAGAAGCCTATGAATGATAGAATGTAAACGTTTTGAATGGTTCCTTTCTCGCCCATTTCATTTTGATTTTCAGAATACAAATGAATATCGGTCAACGGAATAGTGTGGTATCTTATATAATTTCCAGATGCTGCAAAAGATTCCTTGGTCATACCTGGGAACGTCTTTTTAGCCCAAGGCAGTACATATTTTTCAACCACGCCTTCTAATTGTAACTTAAAATTATCAAGACGGGTTTCTGGTGCTAGTTTGACAAACGTGTAGTAGTTGTTGTTACCCCATATATCTTCTCGAGAGGCAACATTTCCAGCCATTGCCATAAATATGCTGTAATTCTTTAAGAAGGAGTTTTTGGGAAGATCCTCCATTACACCAGTTACTATATATGTGTCTTCATTATTTAATAAAAGGCTCTTTCCTACCACATCGACACTACCAAAATGATTTTCTGCAGCCGTTCTGGTCATAACGAGCGTGTTGGGTTCTTTCAATGCGGATTCTTTGTTACCGTTAATGAGTTCAAGCCCGAACATGTTAAAAAAGGTAGAATCTACATACGTAGTAGAAAGCTCTTTGATATTATCGGTTTTATCACTGCTCCTAAATAGGTTACTGCCTAAAGTTCTAAATCGAACGGTGTTTTCAATCTCCGCAAAATCTTTTTCTAAGGTTGCAGCCATTGGTGGTGCCGTTTCGCCACTTTTAATTTCTGCACCACCAAATTTGATGTCCATATCGATTCGATAGAGACGGTCGGCGTCCACAAACATGTTGTCATAGTTTAACTCCTCATAGATGTAGAGTGCAATCAATAAACTACCAGCCATTCCTATGGCAAGCCCTAGTGTATTGATCAAGGTAAAAAAAGGTTGTTTTTTTAGACTTCTAAATGCTATTTTAAAATAATTCTTGATCATTTTTATTAGGTTAAAGATTATCTGTTTACTGTTTTATTGTGACTGTCTTACTGTGTACTAAAAACTCTCTACTGCATACTAAATACTTAGTACTGAAGTTATACCTTCTTATACGTTATACCTTCTTATACTCCGCCAATATATTCTCCGTTACTTTCTGTCCATCCAACATTCTGATAATTCTGTGACTGTATTTGGCGTCGTGCTCACTGTGTGTTACCATAATTATGGTTGTGCCTGCTTCGTTTAATTCGGTTAAAAGATCCATCACTTCGTTACCGTTGCTGCTGTCCAGATTACCTGTAGGCTCATCAGCCAAAATTAGTTTCGGGTTGTTTACTACGGCACGGGCAACCGCCACACGCTGTTGTTGTCCTCCTGAGAGCTGTTGCGGAAAGTGTTTGCGACGGTGCATGATCTGCATTTTCTCCAACACGGCATCTACCCGTACTTTGCGTTCAGCAGGTTTAACGCCAGTATAGATTAAAGGAAGTTCAACGTTTTCAAAAACCGTCAATTCATCAATGAGGTTAAAGCTTTGAAACACAAAACCGATGTTGTGCTTGCGTAAATTAGCCCGTTTGCGTTCGTTAAAGCCAGCTACTTCAATGCCATTAAATATAAAACTGCCTCCATCGGGATCGTCCAGTAAACCCAAAATATTAAGCAGTGTCGATTTTCCGCAACCCGAAGGTCCCATCACTGCTACAAATTCTCCTTCGTTTACTGTAAAGGATAGTTTATTTAAGGCTATAGTGCGTACCTCCTCGGTAGCGTAGTACTTTTCTAAATCTGTAATTGTTATCATTTGTATCGTTTATTGTTAACTTTATCTATTTATGCTTCCTTCCTTTTAGAGAGGGACAGGATTTGCCCTGGCATATCCGGGGTGGTTTTTTATTCTTTTAAAACCAATTCTTGTACGTCACCATAGTTATCGTAACTACTAGTAATTACTTTGTCTCCAGGTTCTAGACCGTTTAGTACTTCATAATATTCAGTGTTTTGGCTTCCTAAGCTTATATCAGTTTTATAGGCCGTATCGCCGTCTTCACTCACTTTAAATATCCAATTGCCTCCTGTTTGCTGAAAAAAGCCTCCTTTTGGGATTAGTAATGCTTGTTTTTCATCGCTCAAAGCCAGTCGAATTTGTAAGGTCTGTCCACGACGAATTCCTTCTGCTACTTCTTCCCCAAACTCCATATCGACTTGAAAACGACCATTGTTCACTTGTGTATATACCTTTTTGATAGTTAGAGTGTAACTTTTCCCATTAAAACTGAAACTTCCTGTTTGTCCCGTATAAATTCGTGAAATATAATGCTCGTCAATATCAGCACGTACTTTAAAGCCGCTCAATACATCTATTTGCCCTAATCGCTCACCCTTGTTTTTAGACTGACCAATTTCGGCATCCAGCGAAGTAAGCTGCCCATCAACAGGAGCTTTTACAACCAGGTCTGCTACTTTTCTACGCATCAATTCAAGTGCATTCTGGGTTCGAGCATAACTGCTTTGAACTTGGCTTTTTTCTTGTTTTACAGCGATGGAATCTTGCTTTAGAATTTGTTCAGAAAGTTGCATCCGTTCTTTTTGGTAGTCGTATTCGTTTTTTGCTTTGATTAAATCCTGTCTGCCAATGGCATCTTTTTCGTATAGTTTGCTGTTGAGGTCATACACTCTTTTGGCCTCTATTAAGCCACTCTCCACATCGGTATATTGGTTTAGTTTGTTAATGGTATTTTGCCGGGCTGCATTTTGCGAAATCTGCATTTGCGTCAATAGGTTATAAACTTGTGTTTCTTGGTTTACAAGGCTTAGCTCCAAATCGGTATTGGAAAGTCTTAAAATAGGGTCGCCTTTTTTAAGGATGGAACCGTCTTCAACAAATTTTTCTTCTACGCGACCGCCTTCCAATGCGTCTAGATAGATAGTGGTAATGGGGAGTACTATTCCATTTACAGGGATATTTTCTTGAAAAACTCCTTTTTCAACTGTATTTATACTGATGCGCTCTTTTTCGACGTTCAATTTTGAGCCGCCAAACGAAGAAATAATTACAAAAACGATCAAAGCCAACAATAAGACTGTACCTCCTATAAGTACTAGTTTTTTAGTAGTGAATCGTTTCTTTTCCAATTGGATGTCCATATAATATCTTGTTTTTCAATATTTATATTGTGAATATAATGCCATAAATACAATAGGCTTAAAAACAGGTATTTAAATATCTTTGAAATATTTAAAGTGTTCGGTTTTGATACACTTCCTGTTCGCTACCGGCACACTTTTATCAATTCAGAATTCAGGATTCAGAATTATGAATAATCCCAATGTAATTTATTAATATTGTATCTATGCTTCTTCAAAATGCAAGAATATTGGTTATCGACGACGATGAGGACGTGCTCATTGCGCTTCGGCTTTTACTGAAACCGAAGGTGAAGGAGGTGGTTACTAATAAAAATCCCAATACGATTCAAAGCCTGATGCAAGAATATCAATTTGATGTGGTGATTTTGGATATGAATTTTAATGGCTTGGTAAACACAGGCAACGAAGGGATCTTCTGGCTGAACAAAATTAAAAAGCAAAAGCCGGAAACTGATGTCATTCTTATCACAGCTTACGGCGATATCGATTTGGCCATACGCTCTCTAAAAGAAGGGGCTTCCGATTTTCTTGTTAAGCCCTGGCAGAACGAAAAAATATTGGAAGCGATTCGGGAACGGGTTGAAAAACAGCAAAAAAAGCAATCAAAAAAACTTCAGTTAGATGCTGAAACCAAGATCATAGGCGAAAGTGAACCCATGCAGGATGTGTTCGTAAAACTTAAAAAAGTAGCACCAACCGATGCCAATGTCCTTATTTTGGGCGAAAACGGAACGGGAAAAGACCTTATTGCAAGAGCTATTCACGATAACTCCCTTCGGAAAAATAACCCTTTTGTAAAAGTGGATGTGGGCTCTTTAACCAACACACTTTTTGAAAGTGAACTATTCGGTTACAAAAAAGGCGCTTTTACCGATGCCCGGGAAGACCGCAAAGGCCGTTTTGAAACTGCCCATGGCGGTACCCTTTTTCTAGATGAAATAGGGAACATAACACTTAGACAACAAGCACGTTTATTGACCGTTTTGCAAAACAGGCAGGTAACGCCGTTGGGCGCCAACCAGCCAATCCCTATTGATATTCGGCTAATCTGTGCTACCAATGTGTCGATAAGCGATTTGGCCGATGAAGAACGTTTCAGAAAAGATTTAATTTATCGTATTAATACTGTTGATGTCACGATTCCGCCATTACGGGACCGCGGCACCGATATAACACTGCTTGCGCACTATTTTGTCGATTTTTATGCTGAAAAATATGGTAAGGGGAGTTTTAGTTTGTCTTCGAGCTTTATTCAAAAACTGAAAAAACATCACTTTAGCGGAAACGTACGTGAGTTGCAATATGCCTTGGAACGCGCCATCATTATGGCAGAACAGCATACGCTGGAAGCTGAAGATTTAACCTTTTCGGCCATCGAACAACCGCAAATACAAGTTGCGCAAAACGAAACAAATCTGGATGCCATTGAAAAGAACACCATCCTTACCGTGATTGAAAAAAATAACGGAAACATCTCAAAATCTGCCAAGGAACTAGGGATTACCCGTGCCGCACTCTACCGCAGACTCCATAAATATGACCTATAAAAGCTACGTATTCTCAATTACGCTTCGGGTTGTGGGGTTGCTCATTTCCTTGACTTTGCTAGCCTTTGGGATTGCCTGGCTAAACACGTATGCAATTATAGGAGGTTCCATCCTTTCGCTAATTACAGTATATAACCTCTACCGGTTTGTGATAAAACGGTTCGTTGAAATGGATGATTTTTTTGAATCGGTAAAATACCGCGACTTCTCACGATGGTTTGTCGAAACAAAAGGCCCTCAAGATATCCGTGAACTGCACAAAGGCTTTAACCTTGTGAACAAAACCATCAAAGCGATCGATAGTGAACGGCAGGCACAGTTTGTCTATCTTCAAAAAATATTGGAGATGGTAAACATTGGTATCATCGCCTATAATGTAGAAAGTGGCGACGTACTTTGGGTAAACGATTCCTTTTTAAAGACATTGGATTTTCCTTCGTTCAAAAACATAAGCTTTGTTGAAAAAAGGAGGCCAAATATCTATGATGAGCTGTTTGAAACATACCATTCCAATACCGCTTCGGTTACTTTAGAAATGAGACAGGAAACGCTAAAAGTCTTGATTTCAGATACGGTTTTTGAAATGGAAGAACATTCTTTTAAGCTTATTGTGCTTCAGAATATAGAAGAAACCCTTAACCGGAACGAAAGTGAAGCCTGGAAAAAACTCCTAAGCGTAATGACACACGAAATCATGAACAGCATTGCGCCCATCACTTCTTTAGCTGAAACTCTTCAGAAAAGTATTCAAGACTCCATGGAACATCCTGAAACCAGGAAATTGGAGTTGGAAGATGTTAATGCTGGTCTCAACAGCATAAAAAAACGAAGTGAAGGCTTGATGAAGTTTGCCAAAACTTATAGAAGCTTAAATAAAGTTACCCACGTAAACAAGACCAAAATAAAAGCATCCGATTTATTCAGCAATATTAGCGAATTGATGAAACCTTCTTTGGAAGAAAAAGAAGTTGACCTTGGTTTTAAATTGAAAGATCCCAATCTATTATTTGAAATCGACTCCTACCTGATAGAACAAGTACTTATCAACCTTATCTTAAATGCTATCGATGCAACCGAAACGGTTTCCGCGCCACAGATTGTTGTTTCGGCAACTTTAAGCCATAAAGGAACGGCTCAGATAAAGGTTGCCGATAACGGAAGCGGCATTCCATCAGAAATTATGGATAGTATCTTTGTGCCCTTTTTCAGTACCAAAAAAACTGGAAGCGGTATTGGTCTGAGTCTTTGTAAACAGATTATGCTATTACACGGGGGTAAAATACAACTGCGTAGTTCTGAAAAAGAGGGGACAGAAGTGAGTTTGGTTTTTTAAAATTTATCAGTTTTAATATTGCATCATTACCATTTAAATTTATATTATTTAATACCAAACATAAACACCTCAAAACCTGTCTCTTATACACATCTCCGAGCCCACGAGA
>CAJXPE010000015.1 GCA_913057965.1 uncultured Marixanthomonas sp.
TTTGACATAATTCAGTTGTAGTTACTTCATCCGTAGCTACTGTACTTCCAGAATCGTCAGTTACGGCAGTTCCATCAGGAGCAGTTCCTTCTGCTGTAGCTTGGTTGATTACTTCGCCTGCATCTATATCGTCTTGCGTGATTACATACACTCCTGTATACTCCCACTCTTCTGTTACATCTAACTCACCATCACCATCCGTGTCTCCCGTTGGTCCGTTGATCGTTGCGATCAATGGATCAGTCACAGTTACTGAAGCTAAACTTACGTTTCCTTCATTAGTTACTGTAAATGTGTAGTTGATCTCTTCGCCTACTTGTGAACAGTCGCCGCCATCGTCATAACTACTTCTCTTAACAATCGCTATGGCTGGTGTTTGACATAATTCAGTTGTAGTTACTTCATCCGTAGCTACTGTACTTCCAGAATCATCAGTTACGACAGTTCCATCAGGATCTGTTCCTTCTGCTGTAGCTTGGTTGATTACCTCACCCGCATCAATATCTTCTTGAGTAATGACATAATCTGCTTCATATATCCAGGTTTCCGTTTCTTGTAAAACTCCATCACCATCATCTCCTGAAACTAACACTATAGGCACAACAGGGCTTGGTGTCTCCAATAAAGGATCAGTCACTATAATATTACTAAGTGGAACATTTCCTTGATTGGTTACTGTAAATGTATAAGTAATTGTTTCATCTACATTAGTACATCCATCTTGATCTTCATCATTGAAATCCCCAGTTTTAACTATTGCTATAGCTGGTGCCGGTGTTTCTTCAATAAGAATATAAACTGTGGCTAAATCTGTTGCAATTGGATTACCATCGTCAACAATACCGTATACAAATTGATCGTTTCCAGTAAAATCAGCTCCTGGCGTATATTCGAATGTACCATCTGCATTAATAACAACCGTTCCGTTTGAAGGACCACTAACTGGACTAATAGTAGTATCTACCATTTGATTATCCCCTTCAGGATCATTATCATTATCTAATACATTTCCTGAAATGATAGTATTAATTTCTCCATAATAAGCATCATCATTGGCAACTGTTATATTGTCATTATCTTCTAAAATATAGATAGTAACTACCGCTGTATCACACAACGCTGGGTTGCCATTGTCACAGATCGTATATTCAAAAGTATCTTCGCCTATAAAACCAGGTGCTGGGGTATAAGTGTACGTCCCATCTGCATTGATTGTTACTGTTCCGTTGCTCGGATCTGTATTCCCCGTTACCGTGATTGGGTCTCCGTCTGGGTCAAAGTCATTAACAATAGCATTTCCGCTTACTGGAACATCTACTTCTGTTACATTAGTATCATTATTTGCAATTGGCGGATCATTTTCAAGAATTGGATCGTCAACTATTTCAATAGTAACCATTGCCGTATCACACGCTATTGGGTTTCCGCCATCACATACTTGATACTCAAAAGTATCCTCTCCTACATAATCCGTTGCCGGGGTATAGGTATACGTTCCATCTGCATTCAAGGTCAACGTTCCGTTGCTAGGACCGTTCACCAACGTGAACGTCTCACTGCCAACTGGACCGTCTGCATTGATATCGTTCGTGCTTACATCACCGCTTACAGCTATGTTTACAAACGTATCGTTAATGTCGTCGATCGCTAGGATCTCGTTTCCACCATCATTTGGATCGATACTGATATAAACCGTGGCCGTGTCTCTCGCCACAGGACTACCTGCATCAAAAATTTCATATACAAAACTATCTGTTCCTGTGTACCCTGCATTTGGTGTATAGGTAAAGGTTCCATCTGCGTTCAACACTACTGAACCATTGCTTGGTCCGTTGCTCGGACTAACAGCGGTATCTACTGTCTGGTTATCGCCTTCTGGATCCGTATCGTTGTCCAATACATTGCCAACGATGTCCGCATCTGGGAACCCGTAATACGCATCGTCAACTGCTGTGGTCATATTATCCGTGCCATCTACAACTTGGATCGTTACCGTTGTGGTATCACACAACGCTGGATTGCCATTGTCACAGATTCTATATGTAAAAGTATCTTCACCTACAAAATCAGGTGCTGGGGTATAGGTGTACGTCCCATCTGCATTGATCGTTACCGTTCCGTTGCTCGGATCTGTATTGCCCGTTACCGTGATGGGGTCACCGTCTGGGTCATAATCGTTCGGAAGTACATTCCCATCTACTGGGGTACCTGCCTGTGTGCTGTTCGTATCGGCATTCGCAACCGGTGGGTCGTTAACCGGGCTGCCTACTGGCTGTACCTCGATATAAACCGTGGCCGTATCACACGCTATTGGATTTCCGCCATCACATACTTGATACTCAAAAGTATCCTCTCCTACATAATCCGTCGCCGGGGTATACGTATACGTTCCATCTGCATTCAAGGTTAACGTTCCGTTGCTTGGACCGTTCACCAACGTGAACGTCTCACTGCCAACTGGACCGTCTGCATTGATATCGTTCGTGCTTACATCACCACTTACAGCTATGTTTACAAACGTATCGTTAATGTCGTCGATCGCTAGGATACAGTTGCTCAATATAGTTACTGAAATTTCAGCATTACAACCATTAGCATCTGTTACACTAATAGTATAGTCACCTTCTTCTAAATCATCAAAAGTTCCTGATGCTTGAGGCGTACCTCCATCAAGATTATACATATAAGGATTTGTTCCCCCATTTGCTTCCACAGTAACAGAACCTAATGCATTACAAACGATATCGGTTTGCGATGTTATTTCTAAAGAAAGCTCTTCGGCAGGCTGCAATACCTCTGCACTATCAGTTGTTGAACAGCCATTGGCATCGGTGATTGTTACAGAATACGTTCCAGCCGTTACATTAGATAAATCTTCTGTTGTTGCTCCATTGCTCCATTCAAAAGTATAAGGTTGGGTACCTCCACTTACAGTAAAATCTAAGGAACCGTTATTTCCTTCAAAACATGAAATATTAGTTACTGCAATACCCGTGCTTAACGCGTTTGGTTCGTTAACCATAATCGAAGCTTCAACAGTACATTCTGTAACGCTATCGGTTACAATAACAGAATATGTCCCTGCACTCAACCCAGAAATGGATTGTGTTGTTTCACCTCCTGGTGACCACTGATACGTAAATGAACCAGATCCTCCAGATACTGAAACTGAAGCAGTACCATCACTATCTCCATTACATGTTACAGGAGTTGATGAGACATTTGCTGCTAAATCTAAACATGTACCAGGATTAACAGTTGTTGTTGCTGTTGCGGTACAACCATTTGCATCGGTTACCGTTACAGTATAATCACCGGCACTTAAACCTGTAATCGTTTGTGTTGTTTCGCCTCCAGGACTCCATGAATATGAATAAGGCGGTGTACCACCAGATGCATTTGCCGTTGCCGTACCGTCACCTGTTGTTGGGCCACTCTCATCCGTTGAAGTTGCAGAAACATTTAATGCGTTTGCAGGCTCATTGATGGTTACACTTTGCTCTACAGGCTGACATTGTGTTCCATCGATAGTAACACTTACCGTATAAACTCCTGCTGGTTGACCACTAATAGTGCTTGATGTAACTCCACTATCAACTTGTGATGGAACCGTGTTCCAAGTAAATGTAAATGTTGCTGAAGGGTTTGAATTTGAGCTAGCAGAAACTTTTGCCATCCCACCGTTTTCTCCTGTACAAGGCACATCTTTAACATAGTCTACTGTTATTATAGCATCACAGTCATTCGTACAGTCAATTACCACGCCTTGTTCTATGATACAATCATTAGCATCGGTAATTGTTACAGTATGTGTTCCTTCTGGAAGGTTTGTTGCAGTTGCCGTGGTCTGATTACCAGCACTGGCACTCCATACATATTCGTACGGAGCAGTTCCTCCTGAAGGATTAGCAGTTGCCTCCCCATTTTCACATCCTTCTGTAGCGGTTGCATTTTCTTTAGTAATCTGCACGCTTAATGCTTCTGGCTCTGTAAGGGTTATAGAAATTGAGTCTTCATTCCCAAGCGAATCGGTTACCTCAATAGTATATGTTCCTGCAATTAAATTATTAAACACAGGACTAGATTGTGGAGTTCCCCCATTTAAAGAATATTCATATGGCTCGAGACCACCAGTAGCTTGAACAGTTATAGATCCACTATTTTCACCAAAACATTGAACATCGGTTTTAGTATCTAAAGTAAGCTCTAAATCTTCATAACAATTGGCATCTACATTTACCCCACCGGCAATTATCCACGATTGACCGTTTACATTTTGACCGTTTTGTTTATTCCGTGTGTCTACAGTAATCGTTACTTGTGTTACGTTGCCTGGTACATCTTCTAATGTTAAAGTAGGAATTGACAAACAGCACGTCCCTCCTGGTAAACTTGGATCAGATCCATATAAGAGAACCTGATCTGTAACTCCTCCGGCTTCTGCTTTCAATAGTAGGTATCTTCCATCATTGGTTAATTCAGAAATTGGTGTTTCAACCACCAAATCCCTTGGAGATGAAAAAGAAGGAATATCTATGGTAAAACTTTGAATATCGTTTACACCGCTTAAATCAGTAAACACCCCTGAGTTTGCCGTAGCATCTGGCGCATTTCTAAAAGCGTAAACAACAAGTGACTGAAGACTATTTTTTGCATTAGAATTGGTATACGTTACCGTTGAAGTAGATCCAGTTACAAGCCCTCTATATACCCATATATTTGAACTAGTCCCCATTGGTACTGAACGTGAAAGTGTGTGTGATACATTTGCATCATCAACCACTTCAATAGTTTGTCCTGGGTTATTTCCTTTATATACAATTTCAGTTACATACTGAAAAACATTCCCCGCATCAGGTATATTTGCGGTAGTAGTAGTATTACCATTTGCATTGTACCCATATTCATCTACAATTTTATCACTACCACATTCAAAATTCCATCCGTCTATTTCACAAGTAATAATTACAGACTTTTCTATAGAGCAACCGTTGGCGTCAGTCACAGTTACTTCATAGGTTCCTGGCGATAAATTTGTTGCTGTTTGGGTTGTTTGACCTCCAGTGTTTGCACTCCATTCATATGAATAAGGTGCTGTTCCATTAGTAGGATTAACTGTCGCCTCTCCATTACTACATTGACCTGAATCTGTAGCGTTTTCTTGTTGTACTGAAGCTGTTAATTGGTCAAGAAGCGTAATCGTTTTTTCATCACTAACGGTTGGCAAAGTACAGCCTGTTCCATAGCTTCCCATATACGAAACTTCCGCTCTAAAATTACCTTCAAAATCTTCTGAACCGTTATAAGTATAAGTTCCCGAAATCGAATTAGAAGTCCCTACAGAAACATTGTTTAAGAAAAATTCCCATTCCACTCCTCCTGAAGCAGCAGTACATTCACCTGAATATATATCTGCATTATAAGTTACTGAGTTTTCGCAATCCATTTGCTCAATTTCAGCAGTAACATCGGGACAAGGCACGCAAATTTCTGGGTTGTTAAAGTTGAGAGATTGCACCTCACAATTAGAATCTTCATAATTCATAACGGCATCACCTGTAGTTTGATTTGCCCCACAAACACCAGTGCCCACAGCTACTATACTATAGTTAAGTGTGATGGTTTCAGCAGAAACCTGACTTACAAACCAAGACAATACATCTCCATCTTCAGAAGCAGTACCCTTACTAGCTGAAATTGAACCCGGAACATAATCAAAATCTGCAGCTATGGTATTTGTAACCAATGCCTGTCCGTTTAATTGTTTTGCTGCAGGGGTTAATTGACCTAATATAGTGTCATAAATATCCATTAAATCTGCCTCATTTTCTGTAGTAAACAAACCAGCATTTTGAATTCCATCTATTGTGTTAGTTGCCGCAGTTTGTTGATCCCCAGAAATAGCATTAAAAAGCCCAACACTAAAAACACTCTGGTTAAATACCTCTCCGTTCTTTGTAGTGGTTTGTGCAGCTACTCCCGCCTGTATAGCTCTTTGTTGACAAATTGTATTTACCCCAGCATTACTACAAGAGTTTCCATTACTATCACGGTTTGCTACACCATCGGTTAATAATAAAATACTCCTATTTGTATTACAATCGAAAGTAGCTTGATTGGTCATTATCCAATCAGCTGCCATCATTGCAGCCTGAATATTTGTGTTTCCACCAGTTACTAAGCCGTTAATAGCATTGATAACAGCTTGCTTACCCGCGCTTCTTGTAAAACCAATATCAACAGTCGCAGAACTTGAGTAACTTACAATAGCTACCCTATTCATACCAGTTGGGTCGTTATTAAAAAGGTTATTAACAAAATCTATCGCCGCATCTTTTGCATAATCGATTGGATCAGGACTTGCCCCATCATCCATACTACCCGATCTATCTATAACCAGTACAACTTCTGAAGGTGCGACAGCTGGTTCTCCAGTAATCTCAAGCTCAACATCGTATTGATTACAAACTGTTGCATTTTCTGTTACGGTTCTATTAACTACGACTTCCTGTGCAAAGAAAGAGTTTGCAGAAAAAAGAAAGAAAAGCACAAAGAACATCTTGCCACTTCTTTCATTTAGTATGTTTCGGAGTTGTAAAAATCTTTTCATAAAACTAATTTTAGGTTAACACCTATATTTTATTGCTATATCAATTCTTTATTATCCCTCGGTAGGGTCTGGAACAAAAACCTTTAAAACCGTACTAGCTGCTTTCCCCTTACAGGATGGAGACTTTGCCTCTACTTGGATACAGCTCCATCTTTTAGATGGAGTACCTTTAGGTACGGTTACTTTTACTTTAAAGTTGTATGATTGTCCTGGTTTTACAGAAATTTTATCATTATTAGCAAATGCTTTAGAAGCATTATTGCTTAAAGAATTTTTATTATTCTGTGTAGCCATCTTTTTTCCGTTTATTGCTACATCTAGACTCACATTTGCTTCACTTGTTCTATAAGCAACATTAGAGTTAGAACAAGATTCTGCAAGTTCTTTAATCGAGATGGTATAGTTTGCTACAGCATTTGAAGTATTAGTAAGCACCATATCATATACTGCCCCATCTTCATCTGCAGATTTTGAATTTCTATTTTTTTCCACACTAAGTTCTGCATTACAAGACTGAGCGTACATTCCTGAAATGAAAAGAAATGCAAAAAGAAAATTGCAAATTACAATCTTACTTAAAAATGAAATTTTATTTGTATTCATAGTTTTATAATTTTAATCACAAAAACTTCTATTACAAGAAGTCATCGTTACAATAAATTAAGCTCCATTATAGGCTGTAAATCTAATTAGTTCTTGGGGAAAAACGAGTTTCAGTAGAGGAATATCCAATAAAAAGTACATATAATAAAAAACTTAATAACAGATTACTGATCGCTTATCTAAAACAAATATACGTAGGAAAAAGTGTTAAGGATTTATTAAAACGGAACTATTAGTCTAAGTGTGTATTATTGTCGGTGAACTACAATAATTTAGATAAATTAACTTAATTTTTTGTAGGAATTACGTATACGTATAAGTACGTAGAACGCTAGTCCTTATAAGGATTACAAGTTTTTTATTTGTGGGAAGACACATTCTCAAAACTATTAATACCAATCACTAAATCTACTGCAAAAAACCCTATCTTTGACACCAAATTTATAAGATAAATCATGTCAATTAAACGTGAAATTGAACGCAGAAGAACGTTCGGAATTATTTCTCACCCCGATGCCGGAAAAACCACTTTAACCGAAAAATTATTGCTTTTTGGTGGAGCCATTCAAGAGGCTGGAGCCGTTAAAAGCAATAAGATAAAAAAGGGTGCTACAAGTGACTTTATGGAGATAGAACGTCAGCGAGGAATCTCAGTGGCAACTTCTGTTTTAGCTTTTGAATATGAAGGGATTAAAATCAACATATTAGACACACCTGGTCACAAGGATTTTGCCGAAGACACGTTTAGAACACTTACCGCCGTAGATAGCGTTATAGTTGTTATTGATGTTGCCAAAGGTGTGGAAGCACAAACTGAAAAGTTGGTTGAAGTATGCCGCATGCGTAATATTCCTATGATTGTTTTCATTAATAAAATGGATCGCGAAGGTAAGGATGCTTTTGAGTTGTTAGATGAAATTGAACAAAAATTAAACCTTCGAGTTACACCGCTAAGCTTCCCAATTGGTATGGGGTATGACTTTAAAGGTATTTACAATATCTGGGAGAAAAATGTAAACCTATTTAGCGGTAGTAGTCGTAAAAACATTGAAGAAACGATTGAAATTGAAGATTTAAAAAACCCTGAATTAGACCAACTAATTGGTAGTGACGCTGCCGATACATTGCGAGAAGAGTTAGAACTTGCTGAAATATACCCTAAATTTAATCGTGAAGATTATTTAGATGGAACCTTACAACCTGTTTTCTTTGGCTCTGCTTTAAATAATTTTGGCGTGCGTGAGTTGTTAGATTGTTTTGTAGAAATAGCTCCTAAACCACGCCCTAAAGAAAGTGATACCCGTGTGGTAAAACCAGACGAGAAAGATTTTACTGGATTTGTATTTAAAATACACGCCAATATGGATCCCAAACACCGGGACCGCTTGGCATTTGTGAAAATTGTTTCAGGGGTTTTTGAACGAAATACTCCTTATCTACACGTTCGAAACGGGAAAAAGCTGAAATTTTCAAGTCCGAATGCCTTTTTTGCTGAAAAGAAACAAATCGTGGATATTTCATACCCTGGTGATATTGTAGGCTTACACGATACAGGAAATTTCAAAATTGGAGACACATTGACCGAAGGCGAAGAAATGAACTACAAAGGAGTTCCTAGTTTTTCTCCAGAACACTTTAAATACATAAACAATGCCGACCCGATGAAAAGCAAACAGCTAGACAAAGGGATTGACCAGTTAATGGATGAAGGGGTTGCTCAACTTTTCACGTTAGAATTAAATGGAAGAAAAGTAATTGGTACGGTAGGTGCGCTACAATTTGAAGTAATACAATATCGATTAGAACACGAATATGGCGCTTCTTGCCGCTATGAAAATTTAAATGTTCACAAGGCTTGCTGGGTAGAACCAAAAGACCCAAAAAGTGATGAATTTAAAGAGTTTAAACGTGTAAAAGCTAAGTTTCTAGCGAAAGATAAAAGAAATCAATTGGTTTTCTTTGCCGATTCAGCGTTTAGCTTACAAATGACACAATCAAAATATCCCAACGTAAAACTTCATTTTGTGAGTGAATATAAATAAAGGCATTATACTATAAAGTATAACACCCTTATTTATCAAGTATTTATCAAGAACTATTTCTTTAAAAAGTCTAATAAAAATTTATTGACATGTTCTGTATGTGTAAAAACACATCCGTGAGGAGCATCTTCAATTACTTTAAGTTCGCTGTCCTTAACTATTTTAGCTCCTTGCTCTGCAGTGGGTTTCATAGGCACTACTCCATCTGCATCACCATGAATAAAAAGTGTTGGAATATCTACTTTTTTAAGATCATCGCGTAAATCCGTTTTCCCAAAGGCATCAATACAGTCTAACGTAGCTTTAGGTGAAGCACCTGCTGCTACATTAAAGTTATATTGCAACTGCTCTTTCCCTATTAAATGTTTATTGTCTTCATAATTAATGAAGTCTTTACCAAATTTATCCAAAAAGTCACATCGGTCAATTTTAATGGCTTTTTTAAATTCTTTAAACGTTTCTGCTGGCACGCCATCGGGATTGTCGTCTGTTTTCAACATAAAAGGAGCAATCGAACTTATAAATACTAACTTAGATAAGTTTTCTGTTCCATAAGCACCTACATAGCGTCCAACTTCGCCACCACCCATTGAAAAACCAACTAAAATAACGTCGCTCAATGAGAGATGGTTTATAATGTCATTTAAATCTTGAGCCATTGTATTATAGTCGTAACCGTCCCATGGGTGGTCACTTTTACCAAAGCCTCTTCGGTCATAAGAGATACATCGAAAACCTGCATCGACAATTTCTTGTTTTTGATATTCCCACATGGCTGAACTTAATGGCCAACCATGAATTAAGATAACAGGCTGTCCTTTTCCATAATCTTCATAGTAAAGATTTATGGTTTCGTTTTGTTTTTTTGAAGATGTTTTAAGATATCCCATAGTTTTTCTTTTTAAAATACTACGGAAATATCACAATTTAAAATATCAGTAAGGTTTTAATACTTATTTAACTGAAAATCTTAAGAATAGCTTATTTAATATCTGCATTAAAATGACCTACTTATTCTCCAGCATCTCCAAGCGTTCTGACAACTCGTTAATGATGGATTGTTGCTTTTCGATTATTATCTGCTGCTCTTGAATGGCTTTTACCATAGGTGAAAAAAGATCATTATAACGCACCGCTAACATTCCTTCTTTATCTTCAGTTACCATCCCATTATTTAATGTGCTATTTTCATCAAGGGTTTCTTTTAGCTCTTGAGCAATAAAACCATATTCTGTTTTCTTTTCTTTATCATTTTTTCGAAAATAAGAAACCGGGCGGAGTTGCTTAATAAACTGTAATCCCAAATCAGAATCTTTAATCCCATCCTTCCATCGTCGATCTGAAGTAATGGTCCAAGGTACTTGCACGCCTGCATAGGTAATACTTGTATTTCCAATTCGCACTTGATTGTCGAGCGTGCCATCTGGGACCTGGGCGTTATAGCCAACAGCAATATTGTTTGAGCCGACAGTATTATCTTTTAGTGCTCTCCTACCCAAAGCAGTATTTTGATTTCCAGAGCTACTATTTTCAAGAGAAAGATAACCTATAGCTACATTAGATGATCCAGTTGTATTGTTTTTTAATGCTTCCCGACCAATCGCTGTGTTTGAGTTTCCCGTTGTATTATTGATAAGCGCTAACGCTCCAAGAGCAGAGTTTCCACTACCTGATGTATTTTTGTTCAGAGCCGCTCTTCCATTAGCGGTATTGTAATTTCCAGAAGTATTAAATTGAAGTGCTATGGCACCAGTGGCAGTATTATTATGAGAAGCATTATTCTGAAGTGCTCCATAACCAACTGCTGTGTTCTCTTGGTTTCCAATATTATTTCTAAGGGCATTATAACCGACGGCTGTATTATAACCTCCTGTGGTATTTTTCAAGAGAGAGGATATTCCAATGGCAGTATTGTAAGTTCCTCTTGTGTTTTCTTGGAGAGAATATGCCCCAACTCCAGTATTGTTAAAGCCACCAACATTTTTTTCTAAAGCAAAGCGACCGATTGCTGTATTATTGTTACTATTGTTGGTATTTAACGCTCCATAACCAAGACCAGTATTGCCATATCCACTCGTATTATTTTATAGCACATTAATACCAATCGCTGTATTTTGTGTTGAATTAGATCCCGGTGTGGCCGACAGAGAATTAACTCCAAATGCCGTGTTTTTAAAATTTAATCTTCCTGCCAACACATTATTCCGTTTAAAAACAAGATCTTCGTTGTCACTTGTTCCCAAAAAATGGATGTTAGAGTCAGTTCCTGCGTTGCCATCGATGCCCCACTTTGAACTTACCATATTGGCTGTGGCTAATTGCAACCATTGAGAGCCATCATTATAATAATATCCAGGCGTTACATTATTTGGTCTTGTACCTGCAGTAGCTGTATTATAAACAGTCATTCCTGCCGAATTTGCAGAAAGAGGAGCCGGTAAGTTAATTGCTGTTAATGAAACCCTTGGAAGTAATAATCCTTTAGTAGTAGATGAAATGTCTAAAATTGCATTGGGATCCGGATTTACGGTATTTATGCCAACTTGAGCTTTAGTAATATAACAAATAAATAAAACTGAAAATACAGCAAGCGTATTCTTAATTCTTCTCATAATTGGGGGCTTGTACGAAAGATTAAAATTGCAATATCTAGAAATGAGTCATCATTTAAAAATTTATTATGTTAAAAACAAACTTTAAATAAGAAAAAGATTCTTTTTATGTTAAATTTTGATCAAATTTATAACACATGCCGCAAAGCTAATTTATCTCTCCTTAAAACAAAAGGCTCTGTTTTATGCTTCTCCAGTAGGACCAAAGTTTAACGGAATTGGCGGCTGTTCTTGTTCTTTTACTTTACCATGTGCCTTTTCAAAACGTTGAATATTATCGTTTAAGGCTTTTAAAAGGCGTTTAGCATGTTGCGGTGTTAGTATAATTCGTGATTTCACCTTGCTTTTGGGCACGCCCGGCATAATACTTACAAAATCCAGGATAAACTCTGACTGTGAGTGATTAATAATTGCCAAGTTACTGTAGATACCTTGTGCTACATTTTCATCCAACTCAATATTAATCTGTCCCTTTTTTTGTTTTTGTTTGTGTTGATCGTCTGCCATTGTTCTTTATTTTAATATTTCCCGATAAATAAGGAAACAGTTTATAGTTCTAATTTAGCTATCTAATATAATAAAAGAATCCCGCTTTTGGCGGGATTCTTTATTTTGATTTATAAGAAATTATTCTAATTAATTATAGTTCACTTCTTGTTTCTCGCGAGTCATTTCTTCTAGTTCTTCCTTGCTTCCTACGATTATAGAATCGTATTCACGCATACCCGTACCAGCTGGTATTTTATGACCTACAATAACATTTTCCTTCAATCCTTCTAAGGTATCTACTTTACCGCTTACAGCAGCTTCGTTTAATACTTTAGTAGTTTCCTGGAACGATGCAGCCGAGATAAACGACTTAGTCTGTAACGACGCTCTAGTAATACCCTGCAATATTGGAGTTGCAGTTGCATTTACAGCATCTCTTGCTTCAACTAAGGCTTTGTCATTTCTCTTCAAGATGGAATTTTCATCACGTAAATCACGTGGTGAAATTATTTGCCCTTCTTTAAGCACTTGACTATCTCCTGCGTTTTCAACTACTTTCATTCCGAAGATCTTATCGTTTTCTTCGATAAAATCATCTTTATGAGCTAATTGATTTTCTAAGAAAGTAGTATCTCCACTGTCAACGATACGTACTTTACGCATCATCTGTCTCACTACTACCTCGAAGTGTTTATCGTTAATTTTCACACCTTGTAAACGATATACCTCTTGAACTTCGTTCACCAAGTACTGCTGTACTGCTGAAGGCCCTTCAATTCGTAAAATATCTTCTGGTGTAATAGAACCGTCTGAAAGTGGCATACCGGCACGTACATAATCATTTTCTTGAACAAGAATCTGATTAGATAGTTTTACCAAGTACTTTTTAATTTCGCCTAATTTAGACTCCACAATAATCTCGCGGTTACCACGCTTAATTTTTCCAAAGGAAACAACTCCATCTATCTCACTAACTACAGCAGGGTTCGATGGGTTACGTGCTTCAAAGAGTTCCGTTACACGTGGAAGACCACCTGTAATATCACCCGCTTTTGAAGACTTACGCGGTATCTTAACTAATACTTTACCAATCTTAATTTTATCACCATCATCAACCATTAAGTGGGCTCCCACTGGCAAGTTGTACGAACGGATAACTTCATCTTTTTTACCTAAAATCTGAAGTGTTGGTATTTTCTTTTTATTTCTAGATTCTGAAATTACTTTCTCTTGGAATCCGGTCTGCTCATCAATTTCAACTTGGTAGGTAACACCTTGTTCGATATTCTCGTACTTGATTTTACCTGCAAATTCTGAAATAATCACACCGTTATATGGATCCCACTGACAAACCACATCGCCTTCTTTCAGTTTATCACCATCTTTTACATATAGTGTAGAACCGTAAGGAATGTTGTTATTACTTAAAGTAATTCCGGTTTTAGGGTCTGTTAATTTGATTTCAGAAGTACGAGAAATTACAATATCAATTTCATTTCCTTCTGCATCTTCACCTTTTACCGTTTTAAGATCTTCAATTTCAGCTTTACCGTCATACTTGATAACAAGCTTGTTTTCTTCTGAAATGTTACCTGCAATACCACCCACGTGGAAGGTACGAAGCGTTAACTGTGTACCCGGCTCACCAATTGACTGAGCAGCTACAACACCTACAGCTTCACCTCGTTGGACCATTTTGTTGGTTGCAAGGTTACGACCGTAACATTGAGAACAAATTCCTTTTTTAGCTTCACACGTTAATGCAGAACGTACTTCTACGCCTTCTACAGCAGAGTCGCCAATAATTTTAGCGGTTTCTTCTGAAATGTGCTCACCAGCTGTCGCTAACACCTCTTTATTAAGTGGGTTTATTACATCGTTTAATGCAATACGACCAATGATTCTAGCTTCTAACGTTTCAACGATTTCTTCATTCTTCTTTAATGCTGAAACTTCAATACCTCGTAATGTACCACAATCTACTTCGTTAATAATAACGTCTTGTGAAACATCTACCAGACGACGCGTTAAGTAACCCGCATCGGCAGTTTTAAGTGCGGTATCGGCAAGACCTTTACGTGCACCGTGTGTAGAGATAAAGTATTCAAGAATTGAAAGTCCTTCCTTAAAGTTAGAAAGAATTGGGTTTTCAATAATTTCACCACCACCAGAGTTCGATTTTTTAGGCTTCGCCATCAATCCACGCATACCGGTTAGCTGTCTAATTTGCTCTTTACTACCACGCGCTCCAGAGTCAAGCATCATATACACAGAGTTAAACCCTTGTTGGTCTTCACGGATACGTTTCATAGAAAGTTCCGTCAATTCAGCGTTGGTCGCTGTCCATATATCAATTACCTGGTTGTAACGTTCGTTATTGGTAATAAGTCCCATATTATAGTTTCCTACAATACCGTCAACTTGTTTGTTTGCGTCTTCAATCATAGTTTGTTTTTCAGCAGGGATAATAATATCACCTAAACTGAATGACAATCCACCTTCAAATGCAAACTTATATCCTAATGTTTTAATTTCATCAAGGAAAGCTGCCGTTTTTGGCACACTCGTAACTTTAAGGATTCTACCAATAATATCACGAAGTGATTTCTTAGTCAGTACTTCATTTATATATCCAGCTTCTTCTGGTACTTCTTGGTTAAATATCACTCTACCTAACGTAGTTTCGATAATTTGATACACCAATTCACCTTCTTCATTGAAGTCCTTAGTACGAATTTTTATTTGCGCATTAAGATCTACTTGCTTCTCATTGTAAGCAATTACTGCTTCTTCTTCTGAATAGAAAGTTAAACCTTCACCTTTAACTTTTACATCTTTAGTTGACGTTCTTAACTTCGTCATATAATAAAGACCTAAAACCATATCCTGAGAAGGAACTGCAACTGGCGAACCATTTGCAGGGTTCAAGATATTGTGAGATGCCAACATTAATAACTGACATTCCAAAATTGCTTCTGGTCCCAATGGAAGGTGAACCGCCATCTGGTCACCATCAAAATCGGCGTTAAAGGCAGTACATACCAATGGGTGCAATTGGATTGCTTTTCCTTCAATTAACTTTGGTTGGAAAGCTTGAATACCCAATCTGTGCAAAGTAGGAGCCCGGTTAAGCATGATAGGGTGTCCTTTCAATACATTTTCAAGGATGTCCCAAACTACTGGCTCTTTTTTATCTATAATTTTTTTAGCAGACTTAACTGTTTTTACAATCCCTCTCTCAATTAGTTTTCTAATTACGAAAGGCTTGTACAGTTCAGCAGCCATATCTTTTGGAATACCACATTCAAAAAGCTTCAATTCCGGTCCTACAACAATTACCGACCGTGCTGAATAATCCACACGTTTACCCAGTAAGTTTTGGCGGAAACGTCCTTGCTTTCCTTTCAATGAATCTGAAAGTGATTTTAATGGACGGTTGCTATCAGTTTTTACTGCTGAAGATTTACGCGTGTTATCGAACAAGGAATCTACAGACTCTTGAAGCATACGTTTTTCATTACGTAAAATTACTTCAGGTGCTTTAATTTCCATCAATCGTTTTAGGCGATTGTTTCTAATAATTACACGACGGTAAAGATCATTTAAATCTGATGTTGCGAAACGACCACCATCCAATGGTACCAACGGACGTAATTCTGGTGGAATAATTGGCACCACCTTCATAATCATCCATTCTGGTTTGTTTTCGCGATTTTTGTTTGCATCACGCAACGCTTCAACAACTTGAAGTCTTTTTAATGCTTCGGTTTTACGTTGTTTAGACGTTTCATTATTTGCTTTGTGTCTTAATTCAAAAGAAAGGGTATCTAAGTCGATACGCTGTAACAATTCGATTAAACACTCAGCACCCATCTTAGCGATGAATTTATTTGGGTCGCTATCTTCTAAATATTGGTTTTCTACCGGAATAGCTTCCAAAGCATTCAAGTATTCTTCTTCCGTTAAGAAATCCATTTTTTGAAGTGGTTCCCCTTCTTCATTTTTTGCGATACCTGGCTGGATTACAACATATCGTTCGTAATAGATAATCATATCCAACTTCTTAGACGGCAATCCAAGAAGATATCCTATTTTATTAGGTAAGCTACGGAAGTACCAAATGTGTGCAACAGGAACAACTAAGTTAATGTGCCCTACGCGATCACGTCGTACTTTCTTTTCGGTTACCTCTACACCACAACGGTCACATACGATCCCTTTGTAGCGAATTCGTTTATATTTACCACAGGCACATTCGTAATCCTTAACAGGACCAAAAATACGCTCACAGAAAAGTCCGTCACGCTCTGGTTTGTGCGTACGGTAGTTTATCGTTTCTGGCTTTAGTACTTCCCCGCGCGATTCTGCCAAAATCGATTCAGGAGAGGCTAAACCAATAGAAATCTTATTGAATTTCTGAACTGTGTTTTCTTTATTTCTTGCCATAATGCTGTGTACTATGCTTTGTTGTTATTTGTTTTTGGAGTGTTTTTTCACTCCGTTTGAAGCGTAAAGATGCTCCCCACCTTAGCAGGGAGCTTTCTTTTATTCTTCTAATCTAATGTCAAGTCCTAACCCTTTTAATTCGTGCATTAACACGTTAAAAGATTCTGGTAGTCCTGGTTCTGGCATGGTTTCGCCTTTAACGATACTTTCGTATGTTTTAGCTCTACCAATAACATCATCAGATTTCACTGTCAATATTTCACGTAATGTACTAGATGCTCCATAAGCTTCAAGTGCCCATACTTCCATTTCACCAAATCGCTGACCACCAAATTGAGCTTTACCACCCAATGGTTGTTGTGTAATTAATGAGTACGGTCCAATAGAACGTGCGTGCATCTTATCATCTACCATGTGACCCAGTTTCAGCATATAAATAACCCCTACTGTTGCAGGTTGGTCAAAACGCTGTCCGGTTCCTCCATCATATAAATGCGTGTGCCCAAATCTTGGTATATCAGCTTCATCGGTCAATTCATTAATCTGGTCTATCGTTGCACCGTCAAAAATTGGAGTAGCAAATTTGCGTCCTAATTTTTGTCCAGCCCATCCTAGTACCGTTTCATAAATTTGACCAATGTTCATACGTGATGGTACCCCTAGTGGGTTCAACACGATATCTACTGGGCTTCCATCATCTAAGAAAGGCATATCTTCTTCACGAACAATACGTGCTACAATACCTTTGTTACCGTGACGTCCCGCCATTTTATCCCCTACTTTTAGTTTACGCTTTTTAGCAATATAAACTTTAGCAAGTTTTAGAATTCCGGAAGGCAACTCATCTCCTACAGAGATGGTAAACTTCTCACGACGTAAGCTACCTTGTAAATCGTTTTCTTTAATCTTATAGTTGTGTAATAAATCGGCAACTAGTGCATTAAGATCATCATCGGTTGTCCAAGTACCACCTGTTAAATGCGTATAATCATCTACAGCATTCAACATTTTTTGAGTGTACTTTTTCCCTTTAGGGAATACCGTTTCACCAAGGTCATTTGTTACACCTTGAGCGGTTTTTCCACCAACGATAGTAAATAGTTTTTCAACCAATACATCTTTTAATGCATCAAATTTAGCATCGTAAGCGATTTCAAGTGCAGAGATATCTTCTTTATCTTTTGCTCTTTTACGCTTATCTTTAATAGCGCGTGCAAATAACTTCTTGTTAATTACAACTCCCCGTAATGACGGAGAAGCTTTTAAAGAAGCATCTTTTACATCGCCTGCTTTATCACCGAAAATGGCGCGAAGTAATTTTTCTTCAGGAGTTGGGTCACTTTCTCCTTTTGGAGTAATTTTCCCAATTAGTATATCCCCCGGTTTAATTTCGGCACCTACACGGATCATCCCATTTTCGTCAAGGTCTTTAGTAGCCTCTTCTGAAACATTAGGGATATCATGCGTTAATTCTTCATTTCCTAACTTAGTGTCACGTACTTCAAGTGAATACTCATCAATATGAATCGATGTAAATATATCATCTCTTACCACGCGTTCAGAAATCACGATTGCATCCTCAAAGTTATACCCTTTCCAAGGCATAAAGGCTACTTTCATGTTTCTACCCAATGCTAATTCACCTTTATCGGTTGCATACCCTTGGCAAAGTACTTGTCCCTTCTTAACTCGATCGCCTCTCTTTACAATCGGCTTCAAGTTAATAGAAGTACCTTGGTTTGTTTTTCTGAACTTAACTAGTTTATATGTTTTTGAATCACTATCAAAGCTTACCATACGCTCTTCTTCGGTACGGTCATACTTAATAGTAATTTCATTTGCATCTACATATTCTATTTCCCCATCTCCTTCAGCATTAATCAATACTCTCGAATCTGAAGCTACTTGTCGTTCCAAGCCTGTTCCAACAATTGGAGAGTCTGCTAATAATAAAGGTACTGCCTGACGCATCATATTCGATCCCATCAGAGCACGGTTGGCATCATCATGTTCCAAAAATGGAATTAAAGATGCCGAAATAGAAGCAATTTGGTTAGGCGCAACATCGGCATAATTAACCGTGTTAGGTTCTACCACTGGAAAGTCACCTTCCATACGTGCAATTACCCTATCGGTATTAATGGTTCCGTCATCTTTTAACGGGATGTTTGCCTGTGCGATTAATTTATCTTCCTCTTCTTCAGCAGAAAGATACATTGGTTCGCTTTTTAAATCAATTTTACCGTCTTCTACTTTTCTATAAGGAGTTTCGATAAATCCTAAGTTGTTTACTTTGGCATATACTGAAAGTGAAGAAATCAAACCAATGTTTGGTCCTTCAGGCGTTTCAATAGGACAAAGTCTTCCGTAGTGTGTGTAGTGAACATCACGAACCTCAAACCCGGCTCTTTCTCTTGAAAGACCTCCAGGCCCTAAAGCTGAAAGACGACGCTTGTGTGTAATTTCAGCCAATGGATTCGTTTGATCCATAAACTGCGACAACTGGTTGGTACCAAAGAATGAATTAATTACTGAAGAAAGTGTCTTCGCATTAATCAAATCGATTGGAGTAAACACCTCGTTGTCACGAACGTTCATACGCTCACGAATAGTACGTGCCATACGTGCTAAACCAACACCAAATTGAGATGATAATTGCTCTCCCACTGTACGTACACGACGGTTACTAAGGTGGTCAATATCATCAATCTCTGCTTTAGAGTTGATAAGCTCGATTAAGTATTTAACGATGGTTATGATATCTTCTTTGGTAAGCACTTGCTTTTCCATGTCGATATCAAGACCTAGTTTTTTGTTCATACGGTAACGACCTACTTCACCAAGGTTATAGCGTTGATCTGAGAAGAACAACTTATTGATGATACCTCGAGCGGTTTCCTCGTCTGGCGGTTCAGCGTTACGTAATTGTCTATAGATGTGCTCTACCGCTTCTTTTTCTGAATTGGTAGGGTCTTTTTGTAATGTGTTATGGATAATCGCATAGTCTCCTTGCTGATTATCTTCTTTGTGCAACAAAATTGTTTTTGAACCAGAATCTAAAATTTCATCAATGTGTTCTTTTTCAAGAACCGTATCACGGTCTAATACAATTTCGTTACGCTCAATAGATACAACTTCACCAGTATCTTCATCCACGAAGTCTTCGTGCCAAGTTTTAAGAACACGAGCAGCAAGCTTACGACCTAAGAATTTTTTTAATCCTGTTTTTGATGCTTTAATTTCTTCAGCAAGATCAAATATTTCAAGAATATCTTTATCTCGTTCAAAACCAATAGCACGGAACAGAGTAGTTACAGGTAACTTTTTCTTTCTATCGATATACGCGTACATAACGCTGTTGATATCGGTAGCAAATTCAATCCAAGAACCTTTAAAAGGAATTACACGGGCTGAATACAATTTTGTTCCGTTTGCGTGAAATGATTGTCCAAAGAAAACACCAGGTGAACGGTGTAACTGAGAAACGACAATACGTTCTGCACCGTTAATGCAAAAAGTACCGCTTGGGGTCATATAAGGAATTACCCCTAAATACACATCCTGCACAATGGTTTCAAAATCTTCGTGCTCAGGATCTGTACAATATAGCTTTAAACGTGCCTTTAAGGGAACGCTATACGTTAGACCACGCTCGATACATTCTTGAATGGAGTATCTTGGCGGATCTACAAAATAATCTAAAAACTCTAATACAAATTGATTTCGGGTATCTGTTATTGGAAAGTTTTCCATGAAGGTATTATAAAGACCTTCGTTACCCCTTTCTTCTGATTTTGTTTCAAGCTGGAAAAAATCCTGGAAGGATTTGATCTGAATATCCAAAAAATCTGGATAGTCTGGCTTATTCTGCACAGAAGAAAAATTCAATCTTTCAGTTTGCGTTGCTGACATCTATGGACGGAATTTTAATTAAAAAAACTACTTTTGCCTATACTCAAAAAACTATTAACCTTTATATACGCAAAATGGTTTAGGCCTATTCCGGGTATCCGGAAGGCCTAAACCTTAAGGTTTGAAACTCAGCGAACTTATTTAAGTTCAACCTCTGCTCCTGCTTCTTCTAACTGAGCTTTAACTGCTTCAGCTTCGTCTTTAGCAACACCTTCCTTAATTGGAGATGGAGCGTTGTCTACTAATCCTTTAGCGTCTTTAAGACCAGCACCTGTTAATTCTTTTACCAGTTTTACAACTGCTAACTTAGAACCACCTGCGGCTGTAAGGATTACGTCGAATTCGGTTTGCTCTTCGGCTTCTTCGCCTCCGCCAGCACCACCACCAGCAACAGCTACAGCTGCAGCAGCAGGCTCTATACCGTACTCTTCTTTTAATATTTCAGCTAACTCATTAACTTCTTTTACAGTTAAGTTAACCAATTGTTCTGCGAAATCTTTTAAATCTGCCATTTTCTATCGTTTTAAAATAATTGTATTAATATGTGTAATTTAATTAGTGCTAAATTTTTACTCTTCTTTTTCAGAAAGGGTTTTAACAATACCCGCGATTGTACTACCACCTGATTTAAGTGCTGAAATAACATTCTTGGCAGGAGATTGAAGCGCTGATATAATGTCTCCAATAACTTCTTCCTTAGATTTAATTTCAACTAGTTTGTCAAGTTGTTCATCGCCTACGTATATAGCTTCTTCTACGAAAGCTCCTTTAAGTAATGGCTTATCAGATTTTTTTCTGAATTCCTTAATTACTTTTGCTGGAGCGTTTCCTGTTTCAGAAACCATTAACGAGGTATTTCCTTTAAGTACTTCGGATAACTCACCAAAGTCTTTATCGCTGCTTTCCATAGCTTTAGAAAGCAAGGTGTTTTTTACTACATTTAAACTCACTCCTGCTTTAAAGCAAGCGCGGCGTAATTTTGTAGTAGACCCTGCATCAAGCCCCGAGATATCTGCTAAATATATTATAGTGTTCTCGGATAACTGTGCAGTCAAACTTTCAATTACTTGTGATTTTTCTTGTCTTGTCATAAGTTCTCAATTTTACTGCTCAGTGAAACGCTTGGTGTCGATTTCTACGCTAGGACTCATCGTACTAGACATATAAATACTCTCTATATACACACCTTTTGCAGCCTGAGGCTTCAGTTTAACGAGTGTTGTTAATAATTCTCTTGCATTTCCTGCAATTTTTTCAGCATCAAAAGATGCTTTCCCTATTGCTGCGTGTACAATACCGGTTTTTTCAACTTTAAAGTCAATTTTACCAGCTTTTACATCAGAAACTGCTTTAGCAACATCCATTGTTACTGTACCTGTTTTTGGGTTAGGCATTAATCCACGTGGTCCTAAAACCCGTCCTAATGGTCCTAATTTTCCCATAACGCTTGGCATAGTTACAATAACGTCAACGTCTGTCCATCCTCCTTTAATTTTTTCGAGGTACTCATCTAATCCAACATAGTCTGCTCCAGCTTCTTTAGCTTCAGCTTCCTTATCTGGAGTTACTAAAGCTAACACCTTAACATCTTTACCTGTACCGTGTGGTAAGGTAACAACACCACGAACCATTTGGTTTGCTTTACGTGGATCCACGTTAAGACGAACCGCAAGGTCTACAGAGGCGTCGAAATTTACGTTGGTGATTTCTTTTATTAAAGCGGAAGCTTCGGCTACTGTATAGGTTTTATCCTCTACTTTAAGCTTTGCTTCTTTTTGCTTTTTTGTTAATCTTGCCATTTTATAGATTCTTTTCTAGATTAAAAAGGAGCAGCTCCTTTTACTTTCACTCCCATTGATCGTGCAGTACCTGCTACCATTTTCATGGCAGATTCTACGGTAAATGCATTAAGATCGGGCATTTTGTCTTCTGCAATAGCTCGAACTTGATCCCATGAAATAGATGCTACTTTTCTTGCGTGTGGCTCACCAGATCCTTTTTTGACCTTGGCAGCTTCAAGAATTTGTACAGCAGCGGGTGGGGTTTTAATAACAAATTCAAACGATTTGTCTTTGTATACCGTAATCGCAACTGGCAACACTTTTCCTTGTCTGTCTTGAGTTCTAGCATTAAATTGCTTACAGAACTCCATAATGTTCACACCGGCAGCACCTAAAGCTGGTCCAACTGGAGGAGACGGGTTAGCGGCACCACCTCGAACTTGCAACTTTACTACTTTATCTACTTCTTTTGCCATTGTTTTAATTTTACTGTGATTTCTCCTTATGTGGAAGCTAAAGAAAAAACCTATTTATATAGCGTGTAACAATTAAATTTTCTCTACTTGCATGTAGCTTAATTCTAATGGTGTTTTTCTTCCGAATATTTTCACCATTACTTCAAGCTTGCGTTTTTCTTCGTTAATCTTTTCAACTGTACCATTAAAGCCGTTGAAAGGGCCATCGATAACTTTTACGGTTTCGCCAATTACAAAAGGGATGTTTACATTATCATCTTCTACAGCCAACTCATCAACCTTTCCTAACATTCTGTTAACTTCAGATTGTCTCAATGGAACAGGATCTCCCCCTTTGGTTTCACCTAAAAAACCAATAACTCCGTTAATTGATTTTATTATGTGTGGTACTTCGCCAGCCAAACTTGCTTGGATCATAATATATCCTGGAAAAAAAACGCGTTCTTTATTCACTTTTTTTCCGTTGCGAATTTGAATTACTTTCTCTGTAGGCACGAGGACTTGTTCAATATAATCTTCAAGATTTAATCGAGCAATCTCAGTTTCGAGATACGATTTAATCTTATTCTCTTGTCCACTTACCGATCGGACTACATACCACTTTTTTGTACTCTTAGTTTCAGTCATATTTTACGACTTGATCCATTCAAAATAAAATTCTATAACTCTACTAAATACCTTGTCAACACCAAAAACTAGTAATGCCAGTATAATTGAAAAAACTGCCACAACAACTGTTAGTTTTTGCGCCTCCGACCAACTTGGCCAGGTTACGTGGTTTTTAAGTTCACTATAGGATTGTTTTATATAATTTACCATTATAATTGGTTTTTTAACCTATTTAGCACGGGCGGTAAGGATCGAACTCACGACCTTTGGTTTTGGAGACCACTGCTCTACCAGCTGAGCTACGCCCGTTTATAAAAGGAAAACTACATCTAATTCATCATTAGACTAAGCTAATCCTTAATAAAAGTCAAGGCATCCCGTGTTACGGGACACCTTTTGACTTTATTATACTAATTTAATTAGTCTATGATTTCAGTTACCTGACCTGCACCTACAGTTCTACCACCTTCACGAATAGCGAAACGTAGTCCAACATTCATTGCGATAGCTTGGATAAGATCTACAGTAATTGTAAGGTTGTCCCCTGGCATTACCATTTCTACACCATCAGGAAGATTAATTGTTCCTGTAACATCAGTTGTACGAACGTAGAACTGAGGACGGTAGTTATTATGGAATGGTGTGTGACGACCACCTTCTTCTTTTTTAAGGATATAAACCTCTGCTTTAAACTTAGCGTGAGGAGTTACAGAACCTGGCTTACAGATTACCATACCTCTAGAGATTTGAGATTTTTCAATACCTCTCAACAAGATACCTACGTTATCTCCCGCTTCACCTCTATCAAGGATTTTACGGAACATCTCAACACCTGTAATAGTAGAAGCAAGTTTTTCTGCACCCATACCAATGATATCAACAGAATCACCAGTGTTAGCTACACCTGTCTCAATACGACCTGTTGCAACTGTACCACGACCTGTAATAGAGAATACATCTTCGATAGGCATTAAGAAATCTTTATCTACATCACGTTTTGGCAATTCAATCCAAGCATCAACTGCTTCCATTAATTCTAAAACAGTATCAGACCATTTTTGCTCTCCGTTCAATGCTCCTAAAGCAGAACCAGAAATAACAGGACCGTTATCACCATCATATTCGTAGAAAGAAAGCAAATCTCTGATTTCCATTTCTACTAATTCTAACAATTCCTCATCGTCAACTAAGTCAACTTTATTCATAAACACAACGATACGAGGAATACCAACCTGACGTCCTAAAAGGATATGCTCACGTGTTTGTGGCATAGGACCATCTGTAGCAGCAACCACAAGAATAGCACCATCCATTTGAGCAGCACCAGTTACCATGTTCTTAACGTAATCCGCGTGACCAGGACAGTCAACGTGTGCGTAGTGACGGTTAGCTGTTTGGTACTCTACGTGTGAAGAGTTAATTGTAATACCTCTTTCTTTTTCTTCAGGGGCATTATCAATTTGGTCAAAAGCACTAGCTTCTGAATAACCAGCATCAGCCATTACTTTAGTAATAGCAGCTGTCAAAGTTGTTTTTCCGTGATCTACGTGTCCAATTGTACCTATGTTTAAGTGAGGCTTCGACCGATCGTATGTTTCTTTTGCCATGTTGTATTAATTTAAATCTTAGTTATATATTAGTGTTCAATTTTAAACAAAGTTGAGCCAATGATGGGAATTGAACCCATGACCTCTTCCTTACCAAGGAAACGCTCTACCCCTGAGCTACACCGGCGTAAAGTGTTGAACCTACTTACCCAGGTAGCACCCATGTAAGAGATTCCTGCCTTCGCAGGAATTTTGGGCGCGAAATCAAATTTGTTTCGCCTTAGCTTAGCACAAACTTTTTTATCCACCCAAAAAAGCTATTTTTAAAACGTTATATCGTTTTAAAAACAACTGTTTCTTATTGAGCGGGAGACCGGGTTCGAACCGGCGACATTCAGCTTGGAAGGCTGACGCTCTACCAACTG